>NZ_CFHJLR010000019.1:0-57616 GCF_984348125.1 Thalassolituus sp. | reverse complement strand
ACTCGGAGTCAGGCTTTTTCATTTGCTGTCCCAAAACTGTGGGACAGCAGTGGCATCAAGTGCGGCCCTTTGAGAATAATCCATTAACAGTCAATCATTCTCCGGCCCCACTATTGTCACAACGGGCAATACGACACACGCGCACGACCATTCGCAGCGCTGCTGGCGCCGCGAACATCTTCGCTGAGAAATGTGTCAGTTGTGAAAACACAGAGTGATTCCGAAAAATTAAATTGCTGTTACGAAAGATTACGCACGACTTTTACGATTCGCAACCGATTTCTGAAATTGCATCTAGTATTAATTGCATCCGTACTCACGTATTCCTGAGGATGCTCACATGTTAAAACGCTCTCTTCTAGGCAGTGCTGTGCTGCTCGCCAGCAGCTACGCCACAGCCACCCCTTTTATGCCGATGGATGCTCGTGGTCTGGCCATGGGTAATACCGGTGTTGCCAGTGCTAAATTAGCGCACGCTCCCGCCTACAACCCATCGCTGCTATCGCAGGCTGAAAGCAGCGATGACTTTGCTCTGATTTTTCCGCAGATCGGGGTCAACCTGGCAGACGAGGCAGGCCTCAAGGATGAAGCAACCCGACTCGATGATGACATCATTCCACGCATTGACGCCGCCTTCGAAGAACGCGGCGCCGGCGATCCGGTGAACTTTAACAAAGCCGTTGAAAATATGACCGCTGCTGCAGAACAGCTGGGTCTTCAGATTGATTCGATGGACGATGTTGATGGTCGTACCAATGCACAAAAAGCCGCTGACTTGCGCACTGACAATCAGGCGTTTGGTGACAGTATTTCGGCAACGAACACCGAGCTTCAGGAAGTTGAGTCTGCCACTGATGACATGATCGACAGCTTACGTACTATCTCCGGTGACCCTCTACGCGGGCGCCTGGGTATTGGTGGCGCGGTCGCGATTCCGGGTAAAAAACTGGCAGCGGCTGTCAGCTTTAAGGCCGACGTTAACGCCTCAGCTCGCATTCTGTTCAGTGGCAATGACGCCAACCTGCTGGGTGCCTATGTGCCTGCTGCATCCGGTTATCTCGATGCTTCCAACGGCATTACTGACAGTGTTGACACCCTGGCCGACCAGGTTGAAGGCGGCACCGCAACTACTGCAGATCTGAATAACACAAAGAGTGCAGTTGATGAGGTAAACACCTATACCTCCGACCCAGTTCAGACTGCTGGCGGCAATATCAGTATTTTTGAAAACGGTGAAATCTCGAATGCGGCATCCGACCCATCATTTGATTCACAGTATCAGATCGTTGCCATCGGCATTGCCGAAGTGGGCCTTAGCCTGTCTCGTGAGTTTGTGATCGCCGACAAGCCTGTGGCCATTGGTATTACACCTAAGCTGCAACAGGTAGCAACTTACCACTACGTTGGTCAGGTGGACGAAGAAGACAACGCACCTGACGTTGAACTCGAAGATTCTGAGCGCACTTCTAACCACATCAACCTGGATATCGGTACCTCCTTCTACGTTGATCCACAGGAACGCCTGCGTGTCGGCATCGTTATTCAGGATCTGATCAGCAAAGATTTCGAATACGCTGAAGTTGCTGTAGATGGCGATGCGGACGGCGAAGTCGCCGCCGGTGGTAAAGTAAGCCTGAAACCGAAACTGCGCGCCGGTGTTGCCTATACCCGTGACTGGTACAACCTTGCCGCAGACCTCGACCTGACTGAGAACGAAGCTCTGGCATTTGAAGATCCAACACAGTACCTGTCAGTCGGTGGCGAAGTCGATCTGGCGGGCTGGGCTCAACTGCGTGCCGGTTTACGAACTAACCTCGCCGGTGAAAGCAATGTTGTTTCACTGGGCGCGGGTGTATCACCTTTCGGTGTTCACTTTGACCTGGCAGCAATGATGGATATTTCTGATCCAGAAAAAGAACTGGGCCTGGCTCTGGAAACTGGTTTCTACTTCTAACGCCAGCGACATCCCGGTACACTCAAAGGCCATCCTATCCGATGGCCTTTTTTATTTTCTGAGTACCTTATGCAGACCTATCTTGTTGGCGGCGCAGTCCGCGATCATCTTCTCAATCGCCCGGTAAAAGACAACGACTGGGTGGTGGTTGGTGCAACACCCGAAGAAATGATCAGCAAGGGTTACGAACAGGTTGGCGCCGATTTTCCGGTATTTCTGCATCCTGATACGAAAGAAGAATACGCACTCGCACGCACTGAACGGAAAAGCGGAAAAGGTTATCAGGGTTTTGTCTGTGACTTTTCATCCGCGGTGACACTCGAAGAAGACTTACTGCGCCGCGACCTGACCATCAATGCCATGGCCCAGGACAGCGACGGCAAAATCATCGACCCTTATAACGGCCAGACAGACCTGCAGAACCGGATACTGCGTCATGTTTCTCCTGCCTTTCAGGAAGACCCTCTACGCGTACTACGTGTCGCACGCTTTGCGGCTCGCTTCGCTGGTCTGGGCTTTCGTATTGCCGACGAAACCATGGACCTGATGAAGCAAATGGTCGTTGGCAACGAACTTGATCATCTGGTGGCTGAACGGGTCTGGACTGAAACTCAGCGATCACTGGGCGAAAACAGCCCTGATACATATTTCCGTGTACTGCGCGAATGCGGTGCACTGAAGGTATGGTTTGAAGAGCTCGATGCTCTTTTTGGGGTTCCCCAACCTGAGAAGCATCATCCGGAAATTGATACCGGTGAGCATGCGCTACTCTGCTTACAAGCCGCACAGAAACTCAGCGACTCGACGGCTGTGCGCTGGGCTGCGCTGATTCATGACCTGGGTAAAGGCCGCACACCAGAAAGCGAATGGCCGCGCCATTTTGGACATGAGAAAAAAGGACTGTCGCCCGTCAAGCAACTCTGCAATCGCCTGAAAGCTCCGAACGACGCTAAAACATTGGCACTGCTAAGCAGCGAGTTTCATACGCATGTTCACCGCGCCTTCGAGTTGCGACCAGACACTCTGCTGAAATTATTCGATCAGGTCGATGCCTGGCGTCGGCCCGAACGATTTGAGGATTTTTTATTGGTCTGTATTGCTGACGCGCGCGGCAGAACCGGGCTGGAAGAGTGCGATTACCCGCAAGCAGAATATTGCCGTAATGCTCTCAAAGAAGCCCTGACAATAACGGCGCAGGATATTATTGCGACGGGCATACAAGGGGCGGAAATTCGTCCGGCTCTGGCCAAAGCTCGTGCAGACCACCTTAAAGGCTGGAAGTCGACTCTGTCGATTTAACGTCAGCCAGCGTCGCTCCCTCAACAACCACTTTTTCGAGTGGCTGATCACTCACGTGTGACCAGTAATCTTTTAGTGGTGTCTTATTTTTCGGGCAGAGTCCGGTTGGCCATAAATCCAATAATGGGCGCAGTACAAACGCGTAACGCCAGACATCAATGCGCGGAAGCGATATACCATCGATATCGCCACTCAGCTCGTCTACCACCAAAATATCGATATCCAATGCACGGTCTGAATATTTCTTGGCGTCGGGCTGTCGTCCGAATTCTGTTTCAATGGCTTTTAATCGGGTATTTAATTCCGCCACCGTACAATCGGTATGCGCTTCTACCACCAGATTAATAAAAGCCGGGCCACTGAAGCCGACAGCCTCAGAACGATAGCAGGGAGAGACAGCAACGATATTAACGTCATCGGCCAGACGCTTCAGGCCCAGGGGAATATTCTGCTCGGGCGACAGGTTAGCTCCAACCCCTAAAAACACATGCGCCATCAGCTGATACCACGCTCGATAACCAGCCCCACAGCACGTGCCTGTGGCACCACCGCAGGCTTCTCTACACGAATACTTAACCACGGCATGCCAAATTCCTGCAGCAAACCATCGGCCAGACGTTCAAGCAAGGATTCCAATAACTGAAAGTGCTGCTCTCGTACAAAGCGTTCGATATATTCTGTCACCGCCTGGTAGTCCAGCGCGTGCATTAAATCATCGGTCTGAGCAGCCACCCGAATATCCCAGGCCATCTCAAGATCAAATACCAATGGCTGACGTACCTGTTTTTCCCAGTCGTACACACCAATCACAGCGTCGACCTTTAATTCGCTGATAAAGACTTTATCCATAACCAGCTCCTTAATTACCTGACGCCAGAGGTTTAAGTTCTGTCATTGGCCAACGCGGGACACACGACACAGCGATATCCGATACTTCCCCCGCATTCAGACGCTGAGCACCGGCGTACGCAATCATGGCGCCGTTGTCTGTACAGAGTGCAGGCCGTGGATAGTACACGCGCCCTTTCAGCTGCTCAGCAGTCACCTTTAACTGTTCACGCAACATGCGGTTTGCACCAACACCGCCAGCGATAATCAGGCGATTCACACCGGTCTGCTTCATTGCGCGCTTACACTTAATAGCCAGAGTGTCGACCACTGCGGCCTGAAAGCCCGCGGCGATGTCTTTTTTATCCTGCTCAGCAAGAACACCATCAACTGCGCAGTTAAGGATGGTCGTACGGGTAAAGGTTTTCAGGCCACTGAAACTGAAATCCAGACCCGGGCGGTCTGTCATTGGGCGCGGAAAACTGAAACGGCCTGCATCACCCTCATCGGCCAGCTTACTCAGGGCCGGTCCACCCGGATACGGCAGCCCCATCATCTTAGCGGCTTTATCAAAGGCTTCACCGGCCGCGTCATCGAGCGATTCACCCAACAACTCGTACTCACCAATCCCTTCTACTTTAACGAGCTGAGTGTGGCCACCGGAAACCAGCAGAGCAATAAAAGGAAACTCGGGGACGTCGTCTTCTAACATGGGCGCGAGCAGGTGACCTTCCATATGATGAACACCTACGGCTGGAATACCCAGAGACCAGGCCAGAGAACGCCCCAGACAGGCACCGACAAGCAGCGCACCTACCAGACCCGGTCCACTGGTGTACGCTATGCCTTCCAGATCCTGCAGGGTATGCCCGGCCTCTTCCATGACCTCACGAATCAATGGCAGACCTTTTCTTACGTGGTCACGGGAAGCGAGTTCAGGAACAACACCACCGTACTCAGCATGGACAGCGATCTGTGAATACACTCTGTGCGCCAACAGCCCGCGTTCGGTGTCATACAACGCGACTCCGGTCTCATCACAGGAGGTTTCTAACCCCAATACCAGCATAACTAACCTCTGTTCCGCTCTCTGAAGGCTCAGGCAGACTGCCTGTTCCGACCCTAAACCGCGCATGATACTGCTACCTAACAACACACGCCACTCGCGCGCCACTCACTCATCATGACGCTCTCAGAATCGACAGTAAAAACCCCTTTGCATTCCTCAGGCAAAGTCTATAGAATGCCCGCCCTCTGACTGGGACTACTGTGTCCCCACTATACCGAATTGACAAACATGTAGGTGATTGGATGCCAGCTGTAAAAGTTAAAGAAAACGAGCCGTTTGACGTTGCACTGCGTCGCTTCAAGCGTTCATGTGAAAAAGCAGGCGTACTGTCTGAAGTACGTCGTCGTGAGCACTACGAGAAGCCAACCTGGGTTCGTAAGCGTAAAGCCGCTGCTGCTGTTAAGCGCCACCTGAAGAAGGTTCAGCGCGAACAGCGCAAGATGACTCGCCTGTACTGATACACGCGACATCTGTTGAGGACTGACACATGAGCCTGACCGCAACCGTTAAAGATGCTGTGAAAGCAGCAATGCGTGCGAAAGAAAAAGAGCGCCTCAGCGCACTTCGTCTGATCACCGCAGAATTTAAAAAGGTTGAAGTCGACGAGCGCATCGAAGTTGATGACGCACGAGCTTTACAGATTCTCGACAAAATGTGTAAGCAACGCCGCGACAGCATCAAGCAGTATCAGGATGCTGGTCGTGACGAGCTGGCCGCTGTTGAACAGGCAGAAATCGATGTTATCAGCGAATTTCTGCCAGAAGCGATCAGTGATGAAGAGCTGTCCCAGATGGTCTCAGATGCAATTGCACAGTCCGGTGCTGCAGGCATGCAGGACATGGGTAAAGTGATGGGCATCCTCAAACCCAAAGTGCAGGGCCGTGCCGACATGGGCAAGGTCAGCCAGATGGTGAAGTCCCAGTTCTGATTCATCGCACACGCGTTGATACAGCAAAGCGCCAATAGCCCATGCTACTGGCGCTTTTCGCGTTTCTGAAGATAATAACTTTGAGACTGATTGCGGATACACACCCGAATGGCCGGCCGGATACCCCAGAGCTTTATTGATGAACTTCTCGCCCGCGTCGATGTTATCGACGTGGTCGACAGTCGTGTGAAGCTGAAAAAGACCGGCAAGAACTACTCCGCCTGCTGCCCTTTCCACAACGAAAACACACCCTCGTTCACGGTCAGCCCAGACAAGCAGTTTTATTATTGCTTCGGCTGTGGTGCTTCCGGGACAGCTTTGCGTTTCGTTATGGAATTCGATGGCCTGAGTTTTCCAGATGCTGTTGAAAAACTCGCCGACCAGATGAACATGGCCGTGCCCCGTGAAGCTGCCAGCCAGCGGGAAGTCCAGCAGGAGCAAGAACACCAGTCACTGTTTAAGCGGATGGAAGCTGCCAGCCAGTTTTTTGAGCGACAGCTGCGCGAACATGATAAGCGCGACCGAGCCATTCAATACCTGAAAGGCCGTGGTCTTTCAGGTAAGGCTGCTAAGTTTTTTGGTATCGGCTATGCCCCACCCGGCTGGGATAATCTGCAGGAAGCCCTGGGCACAGACAAAACTGCGGTACGTGAATTAGTCACCAGCGGTATGCTGATTGAAAAAGACGACGGTCGCACGTACGACCGCTTCCGTGATCGTATTATGTTCCCGATCCGGGATGCCCGCGGACGCTACATTGCCTTTGGTGGACGCGTATTAGGTGACGAAAAACCGAAATACCTGAACTCTCCAGAAACGCCGATCTTCCAGAAAAACCGCGAACTTTATGGTCTCTACGAAGCGCGAAAAATACGTCAGAAACTGACTCGTTTCGTGATCGTTGAAGGCTATATGGACGTCGTTGCATTGGCCGAGTTCGGCATTCACTACGCCGTCGCGACACTGGGCACGGCTACCAGCGAGCATCACCTGCGCCGGCTGTTTAAGATCGTCCCTGAAGTTATCTTCTGTTTTGACGGCGACGACGCGGGGCGCACCGCTGCAGCGCGTGCCATGGAAACAGCCCTGCCCGTTCTCAGCGACGGCGTCCAGGCAAGGTTCCTGTTCCTTCCCGATGGTGAAGACCCGGATACCCTGGTCAGGCAGGAAGGGCGGGATGGCTTTGAGAAACGTCTCAATGAGTCTCTGCACCTCCCTGAGTTTCTGTTCGAGCAGCTCAAGCAACAAGTCGATTTTGATACTTTAGATGGCAAGGCCCGCCTCGACAAAATGGCGGCGCCACTGATCGGCAAACTTCCAAAAGGCACACTGAGAAGCCTGATGGAAAAACGTCTTGAAGACATGATAGGGACACGCAGCGCTGCGATGGCCGCGGTGAATGAAACCGCCCCGGAGCCAGAACCCGAGATTGACGACGGCGTCTCCATGCCAGACATCATTACTGAGCCGGTTCCGCCAAGTCATGCACCAGATACCGAAGACCCTCTCGCGCCTATGGTGCACAGAGCGATTTCCAGTCTGGTGCGATTTCCAGGGCTGGCACAGGAGCTGAGCATTCCCGAGACCGAAGCCGAAACTGAATACGAGCGGTTGTTGTTTGAAATCCTCAAGCGGTTACACCAGTCTCCACAGCAGGAAAGCATTGGTCTGTTGATTCAATGGATAGGCAGCCCCTACGAACCTGAACTGAAAGCGCTCGCAGATCACCCGGAAAGCGACCAGATACGCCCGGTTGCTGCCGACGTAAGAGTGGTGCTTGAACGGATGACGGCCCGCAAAGACGACCGCGCCCTTGAAGAACTTGAGGCTAAATTTCACCGTGGCGAAAAGCTGACCCCGGAAGAACGATCTCAACTGCACGAACTCAAGAAACAGCGGAAACAAAGAAACCACAAACGCACGGGTATATATCATCGTCACTGACTTGAAAATTACCCGCTTCAACCCAAACTTACCAACTACGCAGTCACCCCGCTCCGGTCCGCCAGCCACGGGGGAACAATCTCTGCCAAGTCTGGCCTAAACAGTCGTCTAATCACTGGCTTAAGCAGAGGTTAAGCGGTATAATTCGCGGTTTTCTTCCGCCTTAAAATTCGGAACACAGGGCTTCTATGTCGACCAGTACGCAACAATCCCGTCTCAAAGAACTTATCGCCAAAGGTAAAGAGCAGGGTTACCTCACCTATGCACAGGTGAATGACCACCTGCCAGACGATATTGCAAACCCGGATCAGGTTGAAGATATCATCCGTATGATTAATGACATCGGTATTCCTGTGTCAGAAGTTGCCCCGGATGGCGAGTCCCTGTTCATGTCTGAGACAGCCGACGACGCTGCTGCCGAAGAAGCTGCCGCTGCTCTGGCATCTGTTGAATCCGATGTGGGCCGCACAACTGACCCAGTGCGCATGTACATGCGTGAAATGGGTACCGTTGAACTTCTGACCCGTGAAGGCGAAATCGTTATCGCCAAACGCATCGAAGAAGGCATCCGCGAAGTGATGTCTGCACTGGCGTATTTCCCAGGTGCGGTACAGCGCATCATGACGGCCTTCCAAGAAGCCGAAGAAGACCCGAACCGCGTTGGAGATATTTTCAGTGGTTTCATCGACCCGACACCAGACGGTGAGATCACCCCTCCTGGCCCATCTGCAGCTCAGAAAGAAGAAGCTAAAGAAGACAGCGATGATGACGATGATTCTGAAGAAGACAGCGGCATCGACATGGCTGAAGTGGTACGCCGCTTCACCGAAATCAACGACGCTAATATCGCTGTAAACAAAGCCATCGAGAAGCATGGCCGTGCCAGCAAGCAAGCAGAAAAAGCGATTGCTGCTCTGGCTGAACTGTTCGCACCGATCAAGCTGACGCCTAAACACTTCGACGTACTCGTCAGCGATGCGCGTGCAGCACTGGATGCCATCCGTGCTCAGGAACGTCAGATCATGGTTCTTATGACCCGCAAAAGCGGCATGAACCGCAAAGAATTCATCGGTGGATTCCCAGGTAACGAAGTCAACAACGAATGGGTTGAAGAGCTGATTGCAGCCGGCAAACCTTATTCAGACAAACTCGACACCTACAAGCTCGAAATCTTCCGTTGTCAGAAGAAGATCAAAGCTGTCGCCGATAGCGTCGGCCTGAGCATTCCGGAAATTAAAGAAGTTAACCGTCGCGTTTCTATCGGTGAAGCACGTGCCCGCCGCGCTAAGAAAGAAATGGTAGAAGCTAACCTGCGTCTGGTTATCTCGATCGCTAAAAAGTACACCAACCGTGGCCTGCAGTTCCTTGATCTGATTCAGGAAGGCAACATCGGTCTGATGAAAGCCGTAGATAAGTTCGAATACCGCCGTGGTTATAAGTTCTCGACCTACGCCACCTGGTGGATTCGTCAGGCGATTACGCGTTCGATTGCAGACCAGGCACGCACCATACGTATTCCGGTTCACATGATTGAAACCATCAACAAACTGAACCGTATTTCCCGTCAGATGCTTCAGGAAATGGGCCGTGAGCCGACGCCTGAAGAACTGGCAGAACGTATGGAAATGCCAGAAGACAAAATCCGTAAAGTCCTGAAGATCGCTAAAGAGCCGATCTCCATGGAAACGCCAATCGGTGACGATGAAGATTCACACCTCGGTGACTTCATTGAAGACACCCAGTCTTCATCGCCACTGGATACAGCCACCAACGACGGCCTCACAGAAGCCACCCGTTCAGTGCTGTCTGGCCTGACCGCTCGTGAGTCAAAAGTACTGCGTATGCGCTTTGGTATCGACATGAACACTGACCACACCCTTGAGGAAGTGGGTAAGCAGTTCGACGTTACCCGTGAGCGTATCCGTCAGATCGAAGCTAAAGCACTGCGTAAGCTTCGTCACCCGACTCGCTCAGAGCACCTGCGTAGCTTTATCGACGAGTAAGGTAAACCTACTCTGCGATCAGAATAACCCGGCCAATGCCGGGTTATTTTTTGCTCAAATTTCCAGAAAAATCAAAGCACTGGCACTCATCAGTAATGGTGCTTATAATGCTGCGCTAGTCATATCAGATGACTGATCTACATGAGCACCGCACCGAGCTCAATGTAGGTGGGGGATCACACCCCCAAGCGGTTAACATACCGCTGTCTTTGTAGGAGGGGATCTTATCCCCGACACGCTCTGCAAGTGCTGACAAGACGTACCGGTTTGGGCCGGAACAACGCAGTCAAAGCGATGCAGACGAAGTATTTACGAGCCCTGCGAGTGCTGACAAGGCGTACCGCAGATTATCGAAGGAGTGTAGCGAGCCTACATGACTGAGATAATCGAGGAACAACGCAGTCAAAGCGATGCAGGCGAAGTAAATGGGCCTTTAGCTCAGTTGGTTAGAGCATCCGACTCATAATCGGCAGGTCCCCAGTTCAAGTCTGGGAAGGCCCACCATTTTTACTTCTTTATACCCTCTGCTCATCATCGTTAGTCCCCACAGGGGCGCCTGCCGGTTAACTCTGGGAAGGCCCACCATTTTTACTTCGACACCTCCGAGGATGCGAGCATCCGACTCCACTCTTTAGCTCCACAGGTCCCCAGTTCAAGTCTGGGAAGGCCCACCATTTTTACTTCGACTCCCTTAAGGATGCTAGCATCCGACTCAACTCTTTAGCTCCACAGGCCCCTGCCGCAAGTCTGGGAAGGCACACCATTTTACTTCCTAAGTGCCTCTACTCATCATCGTTAGTCCCCACAGGAACGCCTGCTGCAGGAACGCCTGCCGGTTAAGGTCGGGGAAGGCCCAGTTTTTTGGGAGGGTTTCATCATCAGGTATAAATCTGAGATCCTGAAAAATTGTATGATCCTGAACTTTACAATATTTATGATAATTACCTCGGCCACTTCGAATGCAGTGAATCTATAACATACAGGTGGCCGTGCTCCTCTCCATAGCCAAATGCCTCCAGATGCTCATGACCAGCTTCAAGATCATCGTGCCTGTGCGATATCGCACTATTTTCATTTACCGGCCAAAGTTTAGACGCCAATGCCAAGCCGATAACGGAAAGCCCGGCCAATAATAAAAACGCCGAATTCACATCCAGCACGGTTAATAGCCAGCCAGCGAACGGATAGGCCATCATCCAGCCTGCGTGGGAGAGTGAAAAATGTGCTGCGAACAGCGCTGGCCGGTCCGCGATACTGGCTGAACGAACCAGCACCTTGCTGGTTGGGGTCTGCACCAGAGAGCAACCCGCTCCCAGCACGAACCAGATTATCAGTAAGGTGACATAACCTGTGATCAGTGTGCCGAATAATTGTGCAACAATCATCAACCCAAGACCTGTAAGCATTACTCTGCGCTCGGTGACTTTCTCCAAAAGTGTCGGTAATTTCAGTGCCGTGAGCATGGAGCCAAAGCCGAAAGCGGCCAGGGCAAATGCGGTTTGCTGGCCACTCAGAGCAAAATTCCCCTGCACCAGAACCACGGTGTTAACGAACACCATGGCGCCCCCAAGGGCGGTGGTAAAGCTCAGTAACAACAGCCCTCTCAACCGCGGGGTCAGCAGGTAAATACGACCACCTTTAGTAAGTCTATCTGTCCAGGTATTCGCCGCAGAAGCCTGGGCTTTCGGGAGGATAACGGAAAGCACCAGCAGTGCAGATGCCACGAATCCCAGCATGGTGCCGAAAAATAATCCATGCCAGGAGGTAATCAGTAGCAATGCCGCCGCCAGCATGGGACTGATCAGGCTTTCCATGTCATAAGCCAGCCGGGATAAAGACAAGGCCTTGGTGTATTCACGCTCATCCGGCAGCACATCAGGAATCGTTGCCTGAAATAACGGCGTAAATCCGGAGGAACTGCTTTGCAGAACAAAAATAACGACATATATGTGCCAGACCTCGGTGAGGAACGGCAGCGAAAGCGCCGTCAGCGCACGGATAATATCCAGCAGCACCAACACAGGCTTGCGTGGGCGCCCCTGAAACAACGCCGCCAGTAGCGGTGACACAAACACATAGGCCAGCATTTTGATGGTCAGTGCCGTTGCCAGCACAGTGCCTGCATTGCCTCCCGCCAGCTCAAACGCCATCAGACTCAGGGCAACCGTCGCCATGCCTGTGCCCAGCAACGAAATAACCTGCGCCGCAAACAAATGGCGGTACACGCGGTGACGGAGAATGCTCAGCATGGAAACCTCTGCGGTTGACGTTGACTGACAAAAACCGATTGCCGGTCGGTTTTTACTGTGGCAGTGTATGCCTCATCCTGAACGTTGGAAAGACTATGATTCTCGGTGAGTTAGAAAAGCAGGTTCTGAACCATCTTTGGTCAGCGGGTGAAGCTGATGCCAAACAGATCCATGCCGCCTTCAGTGCCGGGCGCAGCAGTTCCCTGAACACCATTCAGAGCACACTGGATCGTTTATACAAAAAGCAGCTGCTCAGCCGAAGTAAACAAGGACATGCCTTTGTCTACCGCACCCGGGTTGATCGGGAAGACCTGATCGCTCAGCTGATCCGTAATATCACCAGCGACCTTGTCAGCCATGACAGCCAGTCGCTGATGGCGGCATTTGTTTCCTTGTCTGCCGATCTGGGCGCCGACGAGCTCGATCGCCTGGAGGCTATGATTCAGAATCACCGTCGCAAGAGCAAACTGCAGCCATGATCAGCGGAAGCTGGGGGTTTATTCTGAACCTGCTGAGTATGGCTGCATTGCTCGGACTGGCCTCAGCTGTCTTTCAGTTATTAACGGCTCCTCTGATTATCCGGGCAAAAAACCGTGTTGACCCGTTGGAGCAAAAATGGCTCATTTTAAGCTGGGCCGTTTTACCCTGGACAATGACTCTGTTGCTGTTTGTTGAGGGCGGAATCGCCTTACCAGACGACCACAACACAGTGCATGGCGCTCTGGGACTTATTCACTGGCACCATGCCGATGAGTTTGTGATCAGCGCCTGGCACAGCTGGTTTCTGAGTGCGGTCGGTTTATGGCTGACGTTGCGTATGGGGCAATTTGCGTATCAGCAATGGCGTGTAAAGCAGCAACTGAAACTTCTGCGTGAGCAGGCAGTGGCGACTTCCGGCTCCACGATCCGCATTTTGCCGACCCGCGACGTTGTCGCCATGGCAGCCGGATATTTCCGCGCTGATATTTACCTGTCGCAAGGTTTGCTCAATCAAACAACGCCAGACCAGCAGGCAATCATCATTGCTCATGAGCAGGCGCATATCCGCCAGTTCGATAACCTGAGTCGCTGGTTATTGATGCTGTTTATTTGCCCACTGCCAGGCTTTGTTCGCACCCCCATTCTGAACTGCTTCACATTAGTGACCGAGCAGCTCGCCGATCGCCGGGTTACCCGCAACGCCGAAGCCGCCGACATCGCAGAAACGCTGGTGAAAATCGCGCGCTTACGCCACCACCTCAACAAGCCAGATCAGGCAGCGTTTGTCGCTGTAGAGCAGCTGCGCGAACGGGTCTGCGAGCTGCTTACCCCATCTCGTCCGTCCGCTCTGAAACTCAGCCTGTTACCACTGGCTATTATGCTTACAGCCACAGCGGTGCTTTCTGCCACCGATGCTTTACACCACTTTTTTGATATTTTCCTCGTCCATTAACGGAGCTGAAATGAAGCTTGTTAACCACGTTATTTCTGCATCCAAAAAACCGATTATCAATCGGTTTTTAATATGCTTGACCCTGTTCATACCCTTCTACGAAAGCGCTTACGCCGAAAATACAGTGAGGCTGTCTGAAGTCGTCGAGCGGGCGTTAAAGGGGCATCCACAGATTGCCATCTGGTCTTATCGGCAGCAGGGCATACAGGCTGAAATAGAAGCGGCTGGAAGCCGGCAACCTGCTCAGCTGGAACTGAGCGTCGAAGATGCATTCGGTACTGACCAGTATGAAGGTACCGATGCCATGCAGACGACCTTGAGTGCCCGCTGGCTGTTAGAAGGTGATCAGATCAGCGCCAGAACAGAACACGCAGCCGCTCAGCAGCGCTTGCTGACAACGAAACAGCGAGTGCAGCTAGCCGATATAACCGCACATACTTCAACACTCTTTATTTCGTTACTCGCCGATCAGGAGCGGCTGCAACTGGCACAGGAAGCGTTAGCCGATGAAAAAGAAATTCTGGCGATCATTCAGCGCCGTGTGAATGCCGGTCGCGCCCAAAATACCGACCTGATACTGGCACGTACCCGTTTGACAGAGCAGGAGTTGGCAGTGGAAGAATTCGGGCACCGGCTGCAGTCGGCGTCACTGCGATTGTCTGCGCAGTGGGGAGCGGCAGAAACCCAGCTTTATGCCGCGGGAAACCTGCTGCTATTTCTGCCGTTGGCAAAAGCCGAAGCTGCCATGAACAAATTGCAGGAAACCCCGTCACTGAACCAGATAAAAGCGGAAGCAGAACTGTTCAGTGCGGAAGGAAAACTCGCGAGTGAAGAAGCGGCAACCCCGTGGTCGGCTGGCGCAGGCCTGCGCCGTTTCGAAAATACAGATGACTATGCCCTGGTCGCCCAGTTCAGCATTCCACTGGGCGCGAATCAGCGCTACGCCGCTCTTCAGCGCTCGGTCAATGTCCGTGAAGAACAGAAGACACTTTCAGCACAGGCGCATTTGCAACAACTGACCATCCAAACCCGCACACTGCTGATGGAACTGGAACACAGCCAGCACGTTATCAATACCCTGACAGAAACCATTCTGCCGACTCTCAATAACGGTCGTCAGCAGGCGCTTAAAGCCTATGAAAACGGGCAGCTGGATTATGTGCAGTGGGATAACACCCGCCAGCAATGGCTGAATGCCCGCAAGCGTTTACTAGACGAAGCGGAAGCACTGCATCAGCAGTGGATTGAATTACAGCGCCTGACCGGCCAGACCATTTATTTCTGAGGCTAAGTTATGACACCCCGTAAAATATTTTCGCACCTGTTACTGGCTTTGCCGTTATTCGCAGGCAGCGCTCTGCCAACACAAATGGTTTATGCCCAGTCGGCGGAAACAGCCGAAGCGGAACCGGAGAAAGGACCTCACCGCGGACGCATGCTGCGCGATGGTGATTTTGCTCTGGAGCTGGCTATTTTCGAAACCGGTGTACCGCCGGAGTTCCGGGTCTGGACCACATTATCCGGCCAGCCAATTGCACCACAGGATGTGCAGCTGAGCGTACGTCTTATTCGTCTTGGCGACGTTGTCGATAATATCGGTTTCCGCGCTGAAGGCGATTACCTGCGTGGCGACATGGAAATTTACGAGCCTCATTCTTTTATTGTCGATATTCAGGTTCAGCATGCTGGCCAGCAATACCAGTGGCGTTACGACAACTTTGAGGGACGTACGAATATTGCCGCGCCGATTGCCGATGCCATGGGAATTACCACCGAAGTCGCGGGGCCTGCCACTCTGCATATTCAGACCCCCGTCTGGGGAAATCTGACGTCAGTGCCGGGTAGTGAACGCAATATCAGCGCGCGTTTTGATGGCGAAATCCGCACCGTACATGTGCGCGAGGGACAGATGGTTGAGGCCGGCAGCGAATTGCTCACCATCGACAGCAACGAGAGCCTGAAAAGCTACAGCGTACGCGCACCAGCCTCTGGCATTGTCAGCCGGATTTATGCCGCTGCCGGAGAACAAAGTGCAGGACGTACTCTGCTGACACTGCAAGACAACCGTACATTGCAGGCTGAACTTGCCGTGTACCCGAAAGACTGGAGTCGTGTAAACGCCGGAGCCCCCGTCACCATCAAGGTACCCGGCACAGAATTGCAGGCTCAGACTGTGCTTAAACATGCGTACCCCTCTGTTCAGTCCGATCAGTCACGTCTATGGCTGGCCACCCTTGATAACGCCGAAGGTTTGTTGGCGGCCGGAATGAAAATCAATGCCCGCATTGAAACCGAAACCCGTGACGTAGCTCTGGCCGTCAAACGCTCTGGCTTACAGGCGTTTCGCGACTTTACAGTGGTCTACGCCAAAGTCGGCGACGAATACGAAGTGCGCATGCTGGAGCTTGGCCAGGCCGCCGGTGAGTGGGTTGAAGTGCTCGGTGGTCTTGAACCCGGCACAGAATACGTCAGCGAAAACAGTTACATCATCAAAGCCGACATCGAGAAGTCCGGCGCGTCACACGACCACTGATACGGGAAATCGCCATGTTGGATTTACTGATAAAACTGGCCATTGCCCGGCGGAATCTGGTGATGGTCGTTGTCGCCATCGTTGCCCTTCTGGGTCTATGGAACTTTAACCGGCTGCCGATTGATGCCGTGCCCGACATCACTAATGTGCAGGTGATGATCAATACCGAAGCGCCCGGCTTTACTCCACTGGAAGTAGAGCAGCGTATTACTTATCCGCTGGAAACCGCACTGGCCGGATTACCTGGGCTGGAATACACCCGTTCGGTATCGCGCTACGGCCTGTCGCAGGTGATCACTATTTTCAGCGATGACACCGATATTTATTTCGCCCGCCAATTGGTCGGCGAACGCATGGCATCTGCCAGTAGTCGTCTGCCTGGTGGCTTACAGCCAGAAATGGGCCCTATCGCTACTGGTCTGGGTGAAATCTTTATGTTCACCGTGGATGCCGAGCCTGGCGCGGTAAATGCCGATGGGTCTGCCGTCACACCCATGGATCTGCGCAGTGTGCACGACTGGATTATCCGCCCGCAGCTGATGCAGGTGCCGGGCGTGGTGGAAGTAAACCCCATCGGTGGCTACGAGCGGGAAGTCGTGGTGCAGATGCAACCGCAACGCATGCTGGCTGCTGGTATCAGCAGTGCCGATATTGTGGCCGCTATCCGCGCCAACAATGAAAACCGTGGCGCCGGATTTGTTGAGCGAAATGGTGCGCAATGGCTGATGCGGATTCCGGGGCAGGCAATGCAGGCCGACGATATAGCGGCAATTACCATTACCTCTGACAATGGAAAAACGGTGCATATCAGCGACGTGGCCGAGGTGAGCATTGGCCACGGCCTGCGCACCGGCGCCGCGACCCAGAATGGCCGGGAAGTGGTGATGAGTACGGTGTTTATGCTGGTTGGTGAAAACAGCCGCACAGTGGCAAGTAATGTCGGTAAAAAACTGGCCGAGATTAATGCGTCTCTGCCTGAAGGCATTGTGGCAACGGCTGCCTACGACCGCACCGGACTGGTAGAGAAAACCCTGAGTACCGTCACCACCAATCTGGTGGAAGGTGCTTTGCTGGTGATTGTTATTTTGTTCCTGATGCTGGGCAATATCCGCGCGGCCATCCTTACCGCGCTGGTTATTCCTCTGGCAATGCTGATGACCTTTACCGGTATGGTACAGACTCGCGTCAGCGCCAACCTGATGAGTCTGGGCGCGCTTGATTTTGGTCTGCTGGTCGATGGTGCCATCATCATTGTCGAAAACTGCCTGCGTCGTCTGAGCCAGCAGACAGGTCCGCTTGCATTAAAAGAACGTCTGCAACTGGTGTTTGAAGCCACTCGGGAAGTCATCCGCCCGGCATTATTTGGTGTATTTATTATCACCGCCGTGTACGCACCGATTTTCGCCCTCGAAGGGGTCGAAGGCAAAATGTTCCACCCGATGGCCATCACCGTTGTGATTGCTCTGCTGAGTGCGATTCTGCTGTCAGTCACCTTTGTTCCAGCTGCAGTGGCCTTGCTGTTCAAAGGTCCGGTTACGGAAAAGCGCAACCCTCTGGTGTCGGCACTCATGCGCATGTATCAGCCATTATTGGCGCTGGCCCTGCAAGCTAGAGCGCCCATCATTGGGCTGGCGGCAGTGCTGGTTTTACTGAGCATCTGGCAAGCCACCAGGTTAGGCAGCGAGTTTGCCCCGAATCTGGATGAAGGTGATATTGCCATGCATGCACTGCGCATCCCAGGTACGTCTCTCAGTCAGGCCATTGCCCTGCAGGAAACACTGGAAGAACGCATCAAAGCCCTGCCGGAAGTTGAGCGGGTATTTGCCAAAATCGGTACCGCTGACGTCGCCACCGATGCTGTGCCGCCGAGTGTGGCCGATAACTTTATTATTCTGAAACCACGTGACCAGTGGCCAGATCCGAATAAGCCCAAGCAGCAGGTGATCGCCGAACTGGAAGCCCTAGTCAGTGAAATCCCTGGTAATCGTTATGAGTTTTTACAGCCCATTCAGATGCGCTTTAACGAATTACTCGCTGGTGTACGCGCCGAAGTTGCTATCAAGATTTTCGGTGACGATCTGGATGTGTTAACTGGCCTTGGCGCGTCGCTTGAGAAAATTGTTGCTGGTGTCGATGGAGCGGTGGACATTCAGACTGAGCAGGTGACCGGCTTGCCACTGCTGGAATTTATTCCGGATGCTGACGCATTACGCCGTCACGGTATCAGCCGCCAACAGCTGCAGGATCAGCTGGCCACCGCTCTGGGCGGAGAAGTCGCAGGTACCCTGTTTGAAGGAGATCGCCGGGCAGATATAACCGTACGCCTGCCTGAAACCGTACGCGCTGATATCGACGGCCTGAACTATTTACCGGTGACCGTTGCACACGGGCAGGTTGTTCCACTGCAGGAGCTGATCACACTCAGTGAAAACATCGGTGTTAATCAGGTAAACCGCGAAAATGGTAAACGCCGTCTGGTGGTCACCGCCAACGTTCGCGGTCGCGATCTTGGCAGTTTTGTGGAAGCCGTGCGCAATGCTGTTGGTGATGAACTGGATATTCCCGCAGGCTACTGGGTGGAATATGGCGGTACCTATCAGAAGCTGCAGTCCGCGTCACAAAGACTGATGATTGTTGTGCCAGTAACTTTGCTGATGATCGTTGGTTTGCTGGTACTGGCACTGAATTCTGTGCGCGACGCACTGGTCATTTTTACCGGTGTTCCACTGGCCTTAACCGGCGGCGTACTGGCGCTGACCGTGCGTGATATTCCCTTTTCGATTTCTGCGGCCGTAGGATTTATTGCCCTGTCGGGTATCGCCATTCTGAACGCATTAGTGATGGTGTCGTTTATCCGGGAATTACAGCGCTCTGGGCAAAGTCTTGAGCAGGCTATCGTTGAAGGTGCACTGACGCGTCTGCGTCCGGTGATTACCACTGCACTGGTAGCGTCACTGGGTTTTGTCCCGATGGCACTGAACACAGGTATCGGTTCAGAAGTACAACGACCACTGGCAACCGTCGTGATTGGTGGTGTTATTTCTTCTACGATTCTGACCTTGTTTGTGATTCCGGCACTATACCGTCTGGTGCATCGTAGTGAAAAACGAGGGAATGCATGAAATTGTCTATAACACGTCTTGTACTTTTACTCGCCATGTTAACCACAGCGTCCTTCGCTGTGGCCCATGGCGTTGACGACAACACCCGCATCTTCTTACAGCAGAACACCGGCGTTCAGTTTGTGCCGTTCCTGTACATTGGGGCCAAGCACATGATCACGGGTTACGATCATCTGTTGTTTCTGGTCGGGGTGATTTTCTTTCTTTATCGCAGCCGCGAAGTACTGCTGTATGTCAGCCTGTTTACCCTTGGGCACAGCATTACGCTGATGTCCGGGGTGCTGGCCAATATTCAGGTGAATGCTTACCTGATCGACGCCATTATCGGTTTGTCAGTGCTGTATAAGGGCTTTGATAACCTGGGTGGCTTCAAACAGTTACTGGGCTTTCAGCCGGACACCCGTCTGGCAGTGCTGATCTTCGGGTTATTTCATGGCTTTGGTCTGGCGACGAAACTGCAGGAGTTTCATATCCCGGAAGACGGCCTGCTGACCAATCTGATCGCTTTCAATATTGGCGTCGAACTCGGGCAGTTTGCGGCACTGGGGCTGATTCTGATTCTGATATCCGCGTGGCGTCACTCAGCGACGTTCGGGCGTTTCGCTGTGCTGACCAACACGCTTTTAATGGCCTGCGGAGTGATGCTGACGGGTTATCAGCTCACTGGCTATTTTTCTTCCTGAGGACGGTTTTCTATGACAACGCAAAGCACACAACTTCAGACCTCGGCCAAACAACTTTGGCTGGCGACCGCTGCGGCGTTTGTGATTGGTCTTGTTACACTGGTGCTGGTGATTATGCCTGCGGAATACAACATTGACCCTACGGGTGTCGGGTCCGCATTGGGCCTGACCGCGCTGTCGCCTGAAAAACTTGCCGAAGCGGAGACAGAAGCAGCTAAGGCTTCCGCTAAAGCAATGGATGGTATGGCGACGGTAGTTCTACCGCCTGCGAGCGGTAAAGAATTTAAACTGGAAATGACCGCCGGTGAACAGGTCGATTTTGAATGGATCACCGACGGAGATGTCGTATATGTGGATATGCACGGCGAACCATTTGATGATCCTACCGGCTATTTTAAAAGCTATGCTGTGACCACCACCAATGAAATGAAAGGCAGCTTCACCGCCGCTTTTGAAGGCACACATGGTTGGTACTTCCGTAATGACAGTAACGCTGAAGTCACAGTGCAGCTGTTTTATGAAGGCCAATATAAAAATCCAAAAATGATGTAAACCCAATACAGGAGATATGGATATGAAATCGTTACTTATTACCGCCGCAATGTCGCTGGCCGTGTACTCAGGTCAGGCTCTGTCACATGGCTCTCATGGCGTCGTGGATGCTGATGGCGCAAAAATGGCTGCAGCTCGTATGGTTCAGAAAATGACGGTACGTGACTTCGGATTTAAGGCGGGTCAGCTGGCACCGGAATGGCGCAATATCAGCGAGTCTCAGGTTGCCGTTAGAGAGACTGGCGAAGGCTTTTATATCATTGAAGTGACCAAAGCTGAAAGCGAAGACAAGGTCTATGTAAAGGTACTCAGAAACGGTGATGTGAGCAATGTAAGTACTACTTACCCACAACAATAGCGCTTACTCAGACACCACCAGCCTCTTCTGTAACAGGAAGGGGCTCAATGACCGAACCTCGCCCTCCTCAATACCAACAGTATCTCAACATTTAACTTGCCACACTCACTTGTTGATATGTTATATTGTAACCACATAATTTACTGGTGGTGCAGTATACGTCTGTGACCATGACACTTACGGATGAAGGATTTATGACCATGGCTTCGTTTTATGAAAGTGAGCTGAGCAAATCACTATTAGTGCTGGCAATGGCAGGCACCCTGGCGGCTTGTGGTGGTGGCTCAGGCAGTAGCTCAGATAGTGACCACGACGACGATGACCACTCAGAAGAAGAGCATGCAGGAGGTCGCCTGATTTACTCAGTTTCTGACGATTCTGGCCTGAATATGTACGACCAGACCGTAGAGTCTGATGATGCGTATTCGACCGACGTAATTGCAACTTCTACATCCGGCTCCACTCTGGTGCTGGCTAAGAGCGGTCTGACTGCTGCTCTGTTAGACGGTGGTGCTGTTTCTATTGTCGATTCAGGTCTCGAACACCTGGTGGATGAGGACGGTCATACACACGACGTTTCATCGGCCGCAACCACTCTGACGTCGGGAATCACTACAGTCATCACGACTCACGAATACTTCTCTGCCTATGACGGCAGCACAAGCACTGTCCTGAATGCAGAAGATGGGGCTGTCGTAACCACCTGGACGTCTGTTGATTACCCAACACTGGCACTGGCCGGTGGCCACTATCTTACGTTCACCGATATCGACGGCAGTATAACCATCGAAGTTAAGGAGGCTGATGGTGAATCCCTGACCGCCCCTGTCAGCGCTACCTGTAATGGTGATATCACAGCAACCGCTCAGACAGAGCATCTGACTCAGATTTTATGCAGTAATGATTCGTTGCTTTCAGTTATCGCTGCCGAAGGCGAGACCGATACCAGCTTCACGATCACAACAGATACCAGCACAACCGTCGCTGACCTGACCAACTTAACGGCGACCTTCTCGACCTACGACGTTATTGCTGGCTGGAGCACTGAGGCCAATAAGCTGGTGCTATCCAAAGCACACAGTGACCATGTCGATACCGCAGATATCTCTTCAGAATTAGTGGCGGATGGCATTATTACCGTTGCAGCACCAAGCAGTGACGAATCAGAAGCACTTGGCGTGCTCGGTACCAGCGGTCGCTTTCTTGCTCTTTTCTATCACGCCGAAGGCGAAGAGCTGACGATTGAAGGCAGCAGTAAATTCGATCTCGACACGTCAATCAGCTGGTCCGCATCGGATCTTTTACTCGCTGATTCCGAGGCCTTTATCGCAGTGAATCTTGCTGGCAACACATTGTTCTTCATTGATGGCCATGACGGAGAAAGCTACCACCTCCACTCCAGCGCGGAGGGCAGCTCTGACCTGAGTGCACTTGCAAGTGCGGTGCTCGCTCATGCGCAGGACGATCACGATCATGATGAAGACCATGACGATGAGCACGACCATGATGAGGAAGACGGTGAATCAGACCACGACCACTGATCACTGAGCCCACTCCCTCGCATGGAAGCCCGGCCCTCAGGTGCCCGGGCTTTCTTTGTTTTCTGATATTATGCGCGTCTGATTTTTATAGGTTCCGGTATGAATTTTCGTCTTTCTGTTGTGACTCTGAGTCTGCTTGCAGCCACCTCCTATGCAGCCCCTGCCAATGAAAAAACGCTGGATACGATCGTGGTTACGGGCGGTGGTGACCGCTCCGTATATGATACGGCACAGCCTGTTTCTGTGTTAGATACCGACGATATTCATAAAAATGCTGGTGACAATTTAGGCACCCTGCTGGAGTCTCTGCCGGGCGTTGCCAACGCCTCTTTTGGCGCTGGAGTCGGACGTCCGGTGATCCGCGGCATGAGCGGCAGTCGCGTAAAAATCCTGCAGAACGGCACCGACACTTCGGATTTATCGGCCATGAGTTCAGACCACAGCCCCATGGCTGAGCCGAGCGCAGGTGAACAAATTGAAATTGTATATGGGCCATCGACGCTGCTATACGGTGGCGGTGCGATTGGTGGCGTGGTTAACGTGATCGATGGTCGCATCCACGAAATTATTGTTCCGGGCATTCGCGGTCAGGTTTCAGCGAAATACTCTTCTGTCGATGAGGGCCAGCATCTCGAAGGTATGCTCGACCTCGGCAAAGGTAACTGGAATCTGCATCTCGATGGTTTTAGTCGGGATGCTTCTGACTACTCCAGCGGCGAGCAAGGCGATATTCCCACCGGCAATAATTCAGGCGAGATTGAAAACAGCGACACCTCAGGCAGTGGTGGTGCCATTGGTTTGAGCTGGGTCGATAGCCAATATGGTTTTATAGGCGGGTCTGTCAGTACTCTCGAATACGACTACGCAGTGCCAAACCTGGATGAAGAGAGCTTCCGGGTCACACCAGAACAGATCCGCTATGACCTTAAAGGTGCCTGGACACCCATGACAGGCATCATCGAAGAGTGGCGCACCGAAATTACCTTTAATGACTACGAGCATGCCGAAACTGGTCATCGTAATGACGATACTAGTGCACCCTTTGTAGATATCGGTTTATTTGATAAAGAAACCTGGGAGTTTGTTACCCGCATCAAGCATTCGGAAATTGCCGGCTGGCATGGTCATGCTGGAATTCAATACAACCAGCAGGATCTGGAACTTTGTCATGATCACGGCGGCTGCGAAGGTATCCCTTCATTTGACGAATCAGGTGACGATGCAATCGGGTTTAACCTGGCGAATAGCGAGCGTGGTGGAGACCTCTACGGCCACGACACACCAATGCCAATCACCCGCACAGAGCAGGTAGGTATCTTCCTCGTTGAGCACCGTGATACTGGATTTGGCTCACTGGAGTTAGGGGCACGGATAGATCAGGTTACGATCTCTTCCGATCCTTCTTCGATTGATCCTGTATGGCGTCAGGCTGACAGTTATTACGATGACTACACCTTTACGCCAGTCACTTTGTCTGCGGCCAGCACCTGGTTACTGGATGATTATCAGCGTATCGGTTTGAGCCTCGCACGCGCGCAACGAGCACCGGAAGCGCCGGAATTATTCTGGAACGGTGATCACCACGCCACCTTTGCTTTCCAGCTCGACAACCCTGACCTCGACATTGAAACCGCGCATACCATCGACCTGAACTGGATCTGGAAGTCGGATAACAATGAAATCCGCCTGGCCACTTATTACTATCAGTTCGATGACTACATCTATAACGATCTGAAATCAGAGACTGATCCTTTTCACGGTAATGATGTGTACCGCCATGAACAGGAGGACGCCAGCTTCACAGGCGCAGAAGCCAGCTGGTCACATATAGTAACCATGAACTGGTCGTTTGATTTAAGTGCTGATGTCGTTAACGCAAAACTTGACGATGGCCGGCACCTTCCACGTACACCACCAGCGAGTTTTCTGGCCGGTCTTGAGTGGGGAAATCAGAGTTGGGAAGCACGCACTGAATTACGCGCCGTTGCTGAGCAATCAAACACCGCTGACAATGAAACCACGTCTGACGGATATCTGATGCTTAATGCGTCTGTGGGTTATCAGTTTCTGCTCAATAACTCTGAGCTGACGCTGAGACTCGATGGACGCAACCTGACCGACCAGTATGCGGTTAATCATGTATCGTATCTCAAGCGCGCAGCACCACTACCCGGGCGTGACATCCGCTTCGGCGTCCGCTGGGCATTCTGATACATTCGATTCTGACATCAGGTCACGGACGCCGTGCCCTGATGTACATCGCCAACGCCGGGAGTGCTCCGGTCAACAGAGCACTGCCTACGACGATCAAAGACAGTACCAGCGTATTCAGTGTGAAGATATCAGCGCTGATATTAATTCCGAAAGCACCCGCCAGATAGCCCTGCCCTAACGCAAACGCCAGCCAGACAAATAGCAAAGACGCACAAAGACCGGCTAAGGTTATCAGCAGTACCTCCAGCTCACTCAGTAAAAACAGATAAAAAGGAGACGCCCCCGCCATCCTTAATAACTGAATTTCGTGGCGACGTTCGCGCACCGAACTGAGGAGCATAGCACTGAGCCCCAACAAGGCGGATAAGAGAACCAGCACACCAATAAAACGCAGTGTCTGCTCCAAAATGCCCATCATCTGCCATAATTCGCTCAATGCGACGCCTGGCAGAATTGCCATTACAGGTTCGGCCTTATAATTATTGACTGTCCGCTGCAGTGAAAAAACGCCGATACGGGACTTCAGCGCAACCATAAAGGCGGTAATGCTCTCGGGGTCACCCGTGTACTGAGCACTGTTATGAATCGCCTTCAGGCCTTGCAGGCTAACATGCACAGTCTGATCTACTGGCGTGCCGGTGGGCTCTAAAACGCCGGTTACCGTAAAAGGTGAGCCTTTATGTAAATTAAAATCAGCCGATGAAATTCCATGCGACAGTAGTATTTCCGATCCGGGTGAATAGCCAAGCTCGCGAGCGACGGCAGACCCGAGAACCACTTCAAATGCGTCAGAAAATTCCCGACCATCGGCAAAAATCAGTGGATGCTTAGCACCGTAGCTGAAGTAGCGAAAATAATCCTGATTAGTTCCGAGTACCCGATAGCCTTTGTGAGAATCCCCTAGCGAAAGTGGAATCGACCATTTTATTTCGTCAGACGCAGAAATATCTTCATAAGTGGACCACGAAATATTATTGGTCGGCGCCCCCACACGAAATACCGAATACAACAAAAGATTCAGGCTGCCGGTGCGAGCACCAATAATCAGATCGGCTCCGGAGACTGTGCTGGCAAAACTCTCTTTGGTCTGCACACGGATATGTTCAACGCTGATCAACACGCTGATGCTGACAATCAGAGCCAGCAACGTCATAACAACGGACGTTTTTCTATCGATCAGACTCTTGTAGGCAATTTTCAGAAACATGACTTCGCTCCTGCCCGGTTAATATCGGCTAACACATCGGTGCGGTCAAAATCGCAGGCGAGTGTCGGGTCATGGCTGACAAAAATAAGCGTACTTTGGTAGGCATCGCAAAGGTCCATAAGCGTTGCCATAAAGGCTGTACGGTTCTTCTGATCCAGAGCAGACGTTGGCTCATCCGCGATAATAAGGCGTGGAGAGTTAAATAATGCCCGCGCAATAGCGACCCGCTGCTGCTGACCAATACTCAGGCTCTGTCCCGGTAACCGCCAGACAGAATCCGGGAGCTGCAGCTGCTCTAACAGCTCCTGAGCACGGCCGATCCCATTGCGCTTAACCTTTTTACTGAATTCGTTTGCCAACAGGATGTTATCAACCGCATTAAGATAAGGAATCAGATTGAACTGCTGAAAAATATAACCAATATTCCCGGCACGGAAACGATCACGCTGACGCTGGTTTAACTGATCAACCCGCTCGTCCAGAAGTGTAATCTGGCCCGAGGTCGCCGGGAGAATTCCAGCAATCAGATTTAACAAGGTCGATTTTCCTGAACCTGACTCCCCCTGTAAAAATACCTTCTCGCCTGCAGCCACTTCCCACCGGGGGATGTTCAGCAAAATATCGTGATCATGATAAGAAAATATGAGGTCTTGCAGAACAACAGACATGGGACGATCCTGTAGAAAGCAACCAAGAGGTGGATGCCAGGTGCAACGTTGCTATAACATAACACAAGTATATTTAATCTCAATGTCAGTTGTGATGCTGTACAGCATCAGCTAATTCAATTCAGGTTTTTACGATGAATCCATTATTCAGACTGCTAGGGCTAACCGCCTTCGGCCTCATTTTCAGCGCCTGTACAGAGAACGCCGATCCAGCCGGTACCAATGACAGTACTGCCGATGTCAGTCAACAGAAGACAGAAGTAGCCGGTGTCGAACAGGAACAACCCATCAGGGCCCCAGAACCTCTGCCCGTGCTCCCCAAAGAGTCTTTTACATCGGTTGACTGGACGGACCTTATCCCTGAAATGGATCTGATGGCATTAAAAAATCCACCTGAAGCCTTGATGAATATCGAAGATGGATCGGAAGAAGATGTCATCGGCGGAAAGCTTAATAATAATGAAGGCAGCGGCGTGTATGGAGATAATGAGGACCTCGCGGACTCTGCATTTCAACGTGCACTCGTTTCAACAAATACAGTAAGTGAGATGCAGGGAAAGCACATCAAGCTGCCCGGCTTTATCGTGCCTCTGGATTTCGATGATGATCAGACCATCACCGAATTTTTTCTGGTTCCTTACTTTGGCGCCTGTCTCCATTTGCCGCCCCCGCCACCTAATCAGATCATCTATATCTCACACCCTGATGGTATTCAGGTCGATGCGTTATACGATCCATTCTGGCTTTACGGCACTCTGGATACCGGCATTATTGAAAACACGACAGCGAAGTCGGCCTATCGTATGCGACTCCATCATATAGAGCCTTACTACGAGTAAGGCTCAGAGCACAATCAGAAATGGATAGTATGATCTTTTGCTGTCAGTTCTTTCGTGCCGGTGCTGTCCTCGGTCAACCAGACCGCTTTCAGGACCTTCAGGTCAGGAAACTCGGTCGATAGTTCAACTGCCATAGATTCAGGCAACTGCCCGTCTTCGCACTCGAAGGTATACTCTGCAATAACATCCGATGCTTCGCTATCAGACTGCGGAACTTCAACTCCTGAGCCCGCAACGACCGTACAGTCGGCACCAGTAAACTGGAACAGCGAACTGGCATCATTCAACTTCTTGTGCGCTGCGGCAACCTTAGTACGCTCTTCTTTGTTTTCAGCGACATGCTCAAAACCAATAATATCCGCCGCTGGCGTCTGTAGATAAACCGTCACCATACTGCCTTCTACGGCAACATTCAGGTGGCCTACACCATGAATATGGGCACCATGGTGCTCTCCACCGTGGTGATCATGCCCCTGATGATCGCTCTCCTGATGGTCAGGGTGTTCATCATGGTCATGGCTTTCATGATGCTCATGCTCTTCATGGTGATCATGCGATTCGGCGGCTGCGACGCCTGCACTCATGACCGTCAGCATTGATGCAACCATCAATGCTACGGAGGAAGAAACACGCACCGCAGGAAACAGTGCATAATTATGAATCGCGTGTTTAACAGGTCGTTTCAATGTCATACATTCTCCGTTTCGGGTTCCGGCGATGCCTCAGCGTTCTGCTCATTATCACCGCTTCGGTCCCACGATGGAAATGGATCAGGTAAGGTTTGCCAGTAGCTCTTACCTTCCAGTAGCTCGTCATCGGTCAGCAGGCAGCGATCAAGTGCCTCTGTAACGCTTTCCTGATCCAGATTCTGACCAATAAACACCAGTTCCTGACGCATATCGCCAAACGGCTCAACCCACTGCGCCTTAATCGACTCAAGGTATTCCGGGTCGGTTGGCCAGTACTCTTCAGGTACCGCTTTCCAGAACATTCCGGCGAAGCCGTACCGGGCAATACCCCCCGCCTGACTCCATTGCCCTGCAAACTCCGGTCGCGTCGCCAGCCAGAAATACCCTTTCGAGCGGATCAGTTTTCCGTACTCTTTGGTGTTGTGCAGGAAATGGTGAAACTTCTCAGGGTGAAACGGGCGTCGGGCAGTATAAGTAAAACTTGAGATCCCATACTCTTCCGTTTCTGGGATGTGCTCACCGCGCATTTCCTTTAACCAGCCCGGCGCCTGCTGTGCCCGGTCAAAGTCAAAACTACCGGTGCCGAGTACTTCCCCCACATTAATATCGCCATGCTGGATGGGTACGATGCGCGCACTTGTGTTAAGCGTTCTGATGATCGCCTTCAAACGCTCAACGTCTTCCGCAGGCGCAAGGTCGGTTTTACTGATCAGGATAACGTCAGCAAACTCCACCTGATCGACCAGCAAATCACTGACGCTACGTTCGTCCTCTTCGCCCAGCGACTCGCCCGTTTCGGCCAGGGCTTTGGCCTCGTCGTAGTCGCGTATAAAGTTAACCGCATCCACAACAGTCACCATAGTATCCAGAGTCGCAACATCAGAAAGTGATGTGCCGTCTTCATCAGCGAAAGTAAAGGTTTCGGCGACAGGCAAAGGCTCTGATATACCAGTGGATTCAATCACCAGGTAATCGAACCGACCTTCTTTAGCCAGCTTTCCAACTTCGACCAGCAGGTCTTCACGTAATGTACAGCAGATACAGCCATTGCTCATTTCCACGAGCTTTTCTTCGCTGCGATTCAACGTCACCTCGTTACGGACGATGTTGGAATCGATATTGATTTCACTCATGTCATTGACGATAACCGCAACACGTCGCCCTTCACGATTATTCAGGATATGACTGAGAATCGTTGTTTTGCCTGCTCCCAGAAAACCTGAAAGCACGGTGACGGGAAGTTTTTCTGCGGGGGAAACTTGCATAGGAGGCCTCATCTCTCGGTCACGTCAGGGACGACGTCCAGTATATGTCTTGATAGCTAATGTTACCTTATAACATAACAATGAGACTAATCAAGAGATCCACTACAGGGGCTTCAATTGAGGCAAGTACCGCCCTGCAGTCTATATTCGAGTCAGGTGACAGTATTGTCAGCACCTGCGAGCTTCGAAGGCACATCGTCAGTTAAATGAGGAATAACTCCCACTGACGGGGGAGAGTGATGACCCTACTCGCATTTCGGCGGGTATAGAACACGTCGACGACATTATTTCCGACGTCTTTCAGGCACTCGATAAAGCCTGAATAAATAGGTAATAGAAAAGGAGTGGCTGAAGAATTTCATCCACTCCTTTTATACTCTCAGCGATAATGCTCTGAGCGCATGGCTCTGAATTCGCCCGGTGTCATACGCGTCCACTGTTTAAAGGCACGATAGAAAACGGCGGTATCCTTAAATCCTAGTAAAAAAGCAATATCGTCGAGGGTTAACTCATCGGCCAGTAGATATTCTTTTGCTTTGGTTAATCTCACATCGGCCAGCAACTCCCGGCAGCTCGTGCCTTCATCTGCCAGACGACGCTGCAGCGTTCTGGGCGTTACTGCAAGAATCTCAGCTAACAGTATTTTTGTTGGCTCGCCATAGCTCAGAAGAAGCTCAAGTAATAACCGGCAACGCTGACTCCAGCTCTCTTCGCTCACCTGCTGACGATGAATTACTTCAAGTGCCTGAATATCACGAAAGGCCTGCTCACTTAACGATGGCGATGCATCAAAATCACGAATTTCGTTCGTGCTGGTAAAGGTCACCTGGGTGAACGGCTCTCCAAATTCTGGGCAACAACCAAGCATGCGTTGATACTCTTCAGCAGGTAGTGCATTTGAGTTTGTAAAACGTACCGCTGAAGGTGTCAGTCCATAGCAGTCTAGGATGGCATCGCATGCGGATGAGACAACGCCTTCTATCTGATGACGGCTGACATAAATATCAGGGTGAGGATGAAAAGTAAGTGTTATCTCATCGGCGCCGCGCTCAACCCCCACGCTAAAAACATCTGTTGTAATGGTCAGGTAGCGCTTTAACATGCAGCAATAATCAAACAGAGTCAGATGATTCTGTTTGAAAAAGAATTCCAGGCGAGGGTGTTTACGGCTTGAGAATGGCCCAAGACGTAATCCAAGAGCATCCTCACCTAACCAGTCCGAAATAAGATCCAGGTTACGTCCGACAGACTCCGCCGAGACTCTGCACTGCCCGGCAAAGGAATCCATTAATCCTTCTACCATACGTTTTACGGCAAGATACTCGCTCTCTCTGTTTACACTCTCGAGAAAATCCTCAAGCGCTTGCAAATGGGAAACAACGGTATCTGCAGCAACGGTCGGTTCGACAGCAAAGACAGGTTTTTCAGGTCGGAGGGCGGCCATTGGCATGTCCTGCACTGATTGATAGCTCGCTTCTGTTTCCATGTTGAAATCCTCTTATGTCTCTTAAAAAGCCACCGTCTGCTGTGATGGCTTTATCCGCTACGTTCTCTACAAAGCGTTACAAAACTAGCCTGACTATCCCGCACCTGAATTCAGTTTGTCTCAATTCGTTATACGGATCGCCCGTGTTTGAGCGCTAGGCTGAACAGCACCACTCATTCACCAACTAACAATAATCACAGGTGTCCGATGAACACATCATATTCCGACAAACGGCGCGTTAAGCTGACCAACGCACTTAAATCCGCTCTGTTGTTTGTATTAATTGCTACTAGCCAGTACGCAAAGGCAACGACGACCACTGCCATCGCAATGGAAGGCTATATATACGGTTTCCCTATCGTTTTGATGGACGAAACCCGCAAAGGAATGACAGGTCCTGAGCGTTCCTGCACCTTCGGCGCAGACATTAATACCTTCAAGCACGTCTTCGAGCTGCCCGATCCCGACTTCAAAGCCGTCGTCCGACCCAACGTCGATACTCTTTATTCTTCTGCCATGCTGGACCTCTCAGAAAGTCCGGTTATTCTGACTCTTCCAGAGGTTACAGACAGATACGTACTGATGGCCCTTCTGGATGCATGGTCGAATAACTTTGCCGGAATAGATACAACTGGCGATAACACACTCGCTGGCCAGTACGTGATTACCGGCCCTCAGTGGCGCGGCCAGATTCCGCATAATATGACTCATATATCAGCACCTACCGATCTTGTATGGATCATTGGCCGGACCGAGCTACTGGCAGACAACGATATCGAGGCGGTCAACCGAATTCAGCGACAGTATCGTTTGAAGACTTACCGCAGCCGACGTGGCAGCGATCACAACCAGACTGTAGATTGCCTGAAAGACGACGAGAAAGAGCCCCCCATCGATGTCGTTCTCAAAATGAATGGTGAAGAGTTCTTCACGCGGCTATCCAGTCTGATGCTGGAAAACCCACCTCCCGCCGACCAGAAAGGCATGGAATGGTTACTAGGGCAGATAAACACAGGGCGCTATGCAAAAGGTGACGTCGAAGATTTACCACAACATAAAAAACGCGCGCTTGATGAAGGTATCCGCCTTGGGCAAGGCAGCATCGACGGTGCGAAAAAGCTTCTCGGTATTGGTGGATGGGGGCCGAACCCAAAACTGATTCCGCTAGGAGATTACGGTAAGCGATATTTTATAAGAGCAGTGGTTGCCCAGGTCGGGTTTGGGGCCAATCAGAATAAATACGCTGTCTACCAGAATGCTGAAAGAGATAGCCAGTTGCAGAAAATGCACGGCAATAATGATTACACCTTTACCCTGAAGGCGGATGATATGCCAGATGTCGGGGCCTTCTGGTCGATTACCGCGTACGGTGATGATGGATTCCTGAAAGACAACACGCACGCATCTTCTCTAGGAATCGAGCGTTATGCACTGAGTAGTAATACGCCTTTAGAGCTGGATGAAAATGGTGATACCACTCTTTATATTTCATCTCAGCCACCACAAGGCGTTCCATTGAGTAACTGGCTTCCGGTGCCTACTGATTATTTTCAGTTAACGCTACGTTTCTATGATCCGGGAGAGCAGATACTGAATGCGGAATGGCAAGCGCCTGCGGTAGAAAAACAATAACGTACCTTTCAGCTGGGCTGTACCGTATCAGATACAGATGCGGTCACGGCCCTCATTTTTGGCTTGATACAGTTTTTCGTCAGCACGTTTCAGTAGTGTGTAATACGAATTATCTTTATCCGGCATGGTAACGGCAATGCCGATGCTTATCGTCAGTCTCACTGTTTGGTCTTTCATCACAATAGGCTCTGAACGCATGGCAGTCCATATCTGACGCGACAGTATATGAGCCGCTGAGGCTTCTGTATCTGGCAGCAAAATAACAAACTCCTCGCCACCATACCGGAATGCCATATCCGCCGGACGGTTCAGCACATCCTGTATCCGTAACGCTGTCTGACGCAGTGCCTCATCGCCGAACGCGTGTCCCTGAGAGTCATTAAGATTTTTAAAGTAGTCGAGGTCCAGCATAATCAAGGAGAGGGACTTACCCTCTCTCGCGCCGCGATCATATTCTCGCTCCAGAACTTCATCAAAGTGACGCCTGTTGTACAACCCCGTCAGAGAGTCGGTTGTACTGATTTTCTCCAGGCGAGCATTTGCCTCCCTTAACTCTTGTGTCCGTGCTTTAACCTCCTGGTCCAGGCGCATATTCTGTTCTCGTTCAGTTTCGAGTAACAAGGCCTGAGCATGAGCAGTATCCCGCTGTGCCCGTTCTCGAAGCTCCTTCTCCATAGCCATTCGCACGGATAGAGCAAACGCGAAGAGCAATACCTGCAACAGCTGTCCCAGGGCCAGAGCATTATCCAGTAGCAGACTATTATTAAAGACCCCAAGCTTGCCGAGAATGTACGATGCACTCCCCAGCGTGTACATGAGTCCGGCAACGAAGACTGCAAACGCCGGCGGGTATCCACGACGCATCCTCACAACGACCATGGTCGCGCAAACAAGAAACGTCATCATGGAGAGGAGCAGTGTCGGGTATATCACCTCGGCATATGGCATGTTGAGACTCAGAACAACCATTACCGTCGACGTCGCCGCCAAAGCCGTCGCCGCCAGGTATATCCAGCGGTGGCTCTCGCAGATCTTCACAACTTTAGAAATATAGAGTGCACCAAATACGTTCGAAGTATTAATCAGAGTGCTGACCGCAATGTTGTTCCAGGCCGGCGACTCAGGCCACAGAAACTGGTAACTTCGCCCCCACAGTGTGGCCTGGATAAGCGCCATAGCCAATGACAGGCCACTGAAATAGAGATAACTACGATCCCCGGATGATAGAAAAATCAGTGCGTGATAAAGCCCTAGCATAACCACAGCACCGAAAAACAACCCTTGAATCCAGGCACTGTTTTCCATTGTTTGCCTGAGTACAGCGTCTTCAGAAATGGTCATCGGGACTTCAAGAGATGATCCTGACTGAACTCTCAGATACACAGATCCAGATAAAACTGATGAAGGCAGAGGTACGGTAAACTCCGGCCTCAACAAAACACGCTCAACAAAGCTGAGTCGATCCCCCAAAGGATAAGCAGAGAGCAGGTTCTGATGTTCATCAAGAATAAAAACCTGCACATCGTCGAGCATGGGATAATTAACACTCAACCAGACGGCATCGCCCGGGTTGCTGTAGCGAAAGGTTAGCCAGACGGCCGCATCGGTATAGCCAAACTGAGGTGGGTACTCCCGCACTTTCTCGAACGACTGAGTCACTACATCCTCGAGACCGTAGTTACCCTGTTCATCGAGAAAGTAAGAGACCTCAGGTACTATGCGGCCAAAACCTGGTGATAGCCTGTGCTCGTGCAGCCCTGCTTCTGTGCCCAGCGCCGAGACGCTCAGAAGCACTGCCGACATAAAAGCAGCACCCTGAAATGAAACACTAGATAACAAAAGCGCAATGAGTCCCCGCATTGGCCGCTCCTCAATTTTACAGCTCTCAGTGTATGTAAAATTTCCTGAGCATCCTGTGAAGTTCTGTTAACTTCCGGTGATATTGCATATAAAAGTGTGTGCTTTTAGTCGTTATGTGAGCAACAGCACAGATCCATAACTGACCACATTTGTACGCACGCCGTCAGTTGTGATCCGCACGTCTACGCTATTTAGTGCAGGCTTCGTTTATGAACCAGATAGTACACCGCAGGAACGACCAACAAAGTGAGCACCAGGGCACTGACCATGCCGCCAACCATAGGTGCAGCGATACGGCTCATAATCTCTGAGCCGGTGCCAGTTCCCACCAACACAGGCAGTAGACCAACGATGATAGCGGCGGCCGTCATGGCTTTGGGCCGCACCCGCAGGGCTCCCCCTTCCATAACAGCCTGACGAAGATCCTCAACTGACAGCTCTCTGCCTGCCTTATCTGCCAGCGCCCTACGTTGCTCTAAGCACTGATTCAGAAATACCAGCATGATCACGGATAATTCTGTCGCGACACCCGCCAGTGCGATAAACCCAACACCAGCAGCAACCGACATGTGATATCCAAGCAAGTACATAAGCCAGACGGAACCGACTAATGCTAATGGAAGGCTGGCAATAATAATCGCGACGTCTGAAAAACGACGGAAGTTCATGGCCAGTAACAGAACGATCATTGCCAGAGTCAAAGGGACAATATAAGTCAGCTTTTCTTTCGCCCGCTGCATATATTCGTATTGCCCGGCCCACGTCAGGGAATACCCGGGTGGCATATCAAGCTCTGAATTCAGTCGGTTTCTGGCTCGTTCGATGTAAGTGGCAAAATCAACGTCGCCGACGTCAATGTATGTCCAGCCACTGGGGCGACCATTTTCGCTTTTGATGACAGGAGGGCCGCTCTCCACACGTATATCGGCAATATCCCCTAGCTGGATATGAGCACCTGATTCGGTCACAACCAGCAGCTTCTGCAATGCTTCGGGTGAATCCCGGTAGGATTGCGGATAACGCACATTCACTGGATAACGCTCCAGCCCTTCTACGGTCGTCGTCAGCGTCTGGCCGCCCACAGACGACGCAATAATGTCATGCACATCTGCCATATTCAGACCGTAACGGGCTGCAGCCCAACGATCCGGCTCAATCGTAATATACCGACCGGCGGACACGCGCTCTGAGTACACCGAGCGGGTACCTTCAAGCTCGCCCAGTATTTCCTCAAGCGCCCTACCGATCGACTCAATCTGATTGAGATCCGGGCCAGATACTTTAATGCCTAAAGGCGTTTTAATCCCCGTGGATAACATATCGATCCGGGTTTTAATGGGCATCACCCAGGCATTGGTCAGGCCGGGAAATTTCACCAGCGCATCCAGTTCCGCTTTGAGCTTGTCGGTAGTCATGCCGTCGCGCCACTCACTTTTGGGATGAAGCTGGATAAAGGTTTCAATCATGGTTAACGGGGCCGGATCTGTTGCCGTCTCTGCGCGACCGATTTTTCCGAATACGCTTTTCACCTCAGGTAGGGTAGCGATCAGTTTGTCCGTTTGCTGTAACAGCTCCCGGGCTTTACCCACTGAGATTCCTGCATAGGTCGTCGGCATATACATCAGATCGCCTTCATCCAGCTCCGGCATAAACTCGCTGCCCAGTTTATGCGCCGGCCAGAGTGTCGCCAGTACGATGATGAATGCCGACACAATGACAGCTAGCGGATAACGCAGCACACCTTTCAGTAAGGGTTGGTACATCCCCACGAGAAAACGGTTCACCGGATTGCTCGATTCACTGCGGATTTTTCCGCGCACGAAGTACCCCATCAGCACCGGGACCAGCGTAATCGCAAGCGCGGCACTGGCAGCCATGGCGTAGGTTTTAGTGAATGCCAGTGGCGAGAACATCCGACCTTCCTGGGCTTCCAGGGTAAATACGGGAATAAAGCTGACTGTAATAATTAACAGGCTGAAAAATAATGCCGGGCCGACTTCAGACGCCGAGCGGATAACAATCTCCCAACGGTTAGCCGCAGTGACTTTCGTGCGTTCCATATGCTTATGCATATTTTCAATCATGACGATAGCACCATCAATCATGGCGCCAATGGCAATCGCGATACCGCCGAGCGACATAATGTTCGCATTCAATCCCTGTAATTTCATCACCAGAAATGCAGCCAGAATACCTACCGGCAAACTGATTAAAGCGACAAACCCTGAGCGGATATGAAAAAGGAATAGCAGGCAGACGAGAATCACCACGATGAATTCTTCAGCGAGTTTTTCCCAGAGATTATCCACCGCGCGATTAATTAATTCAGAGCGGTCATACACAGGAATAATCTCAACGCCTTCAGGTAATCCCGGCACTACTTCATTAAGCCGTGCCTTCACGGCATTAATGGTATCTGCAGCGTTTTCACCATAGCGCATGACCACGATGCCGCCGACTACCTCACCCTCGCCATTCAGCTCAGCAATACCACGACGCATCTGCGGGCCCAGTTCAACACGAGCAATGTCTTTAAGAAGCAGCGGTGTACCGGACTCAGATAAACCCAGCGGGATCTGTTCAATGTCTTCGCGACTCTCAAGATAACCGGTTGCACGGATCATGTATTCGGCCTCGGCCATTTCGATCACCGAGGCGCCGCTTTCCTGGTTTGCGCGTTTTACCGCATTGCGGACATGCGCGAGAGGAAGATCAAACGCACGCAAGGCTTCTGGATCAACAACGATCTGATACTGGCGCACCATACCGCCCAGACTGGCCACTTCTGACACGCCTTCAACCGACTGCAACTCATATTTCAGAAACCAGTCCTGAAGCGTGCGCAACTCGCTGAGGTCGAGATTGCCTGTCGGGTCTGTCAGAGCATAGATATAGACCCAACCGACACCGGTGGCGTCCGGGCCAAGCTGTGGCTTTGCCTGCTCAGGCAGTTCGGGCGCTATTTGCGACAGGTATTCCAACACGCGGGAACGCGCCCAGTACATATCGGTATCATCATCAAAAATAACGTAGACGTAAGAGTCACCAAAGAAGGAAAAGCCGCGGACAGTCGTTGCGCCCGGCACCGACATCATGGCGGTACTCAATGGGTAGGTGACCTGATTTTCAACAACCTCAGGTGACTGGCCGGGATAACTGGTTTTAATAATGACCTGAACATCGGATAAATCAGGAATCGCATCAACGGGCGTATTTTTTACCGACCACAACCCGGCTCCGGCCAGCATCACAGTCACCAACAGCACCATCAGGCGATTATGGACAGACCAACGAATGATCGCTTCAATCATGATCGTGACCCTCACTCATATCCGCTGACATATCCATATCCGCCGACATATCCATACCCGCCGACTCATTCGTGCCCGTCGCATTGCCCATATCACCAGTCATCGGTGGATGGACGCTTATCACAGTGAATTCACCCTGATCGACTTTAAATACAAAGTGAATACGGTCACCTTCATTCAGGTCGGACAAATCAAGCTCGTCAGATAAACGGAAATCCATAGTGGCGGCCGGACGGTTCCACTTCTCAATCGGCCCACGACTGATATTGGCAACCCTGGCTGTTTTATCTAGACGGTTAACCACACCATCTGCCATTGCCTTGGGTGCTTCAGAATCCCGCTCTGCCATATTCATGTCGTGTTCAAAACGGCTTAAATCGGCTTTTTTCGCAGACTCAGAATCAATCATAAATTGTGCGGAAATAACAACCTCATCACCCGCTTCCAGACCCCGATGTATTTCAACAGAGTCAGCATCTGAACGACCGGTTTCTACCGGGACTGAGCGGTATTTTCCGGCTCCTGTTTTTAACACCACACGAGTGCCCTCAGCGACGCGGATAACGGCATCACGCGGGATGAGCAAGGTTTCGCTTGCCGAAGGTTTTATCACCACGCTGGCGTACATTCCCGGCCTCAGCATATCTGTAGGGCTGGTCAGGCGAATACGAACCTGAGCTGTGCGGGTCGCTGTATCCAGAGCGGGATAGATGTAATCGACAACGCCAGTCCATACATTCCCCGGAGACGCCTGGCTGGTTACCTCAACGGATTCGCCACCTCCGATAAAGCTCAGATCGTCACTGAAGACATCGGTGGTTATCCAGACCTGCGATGCCTGCGCCAATGTCATGATTTCTGCCCCCGGCACGACGTACATACCCTGACGGACATTTAACTGATCTACAACGCCTGATTGCGGCGCCCGCATAGTTAATTTCTGACTGACGCGACGGGTATTTTCGATCTGCCGGATAATGTCATCAGGCACCTGCAACGCCTGCAGTCGTAAGCGAGATGCCGATGCGAGTTGTTGATTTCCGCGACGCAGGGCAAGCAGATATTCTTCCTGTGCATTAACCAGCGTGGGCGAATAAATGTCGTAAAGGGGCGCGCCTTTTTCGACCGGATCACCTTCTGAGCGGACATGCAGTTTCTCAATCCAGCCTTCGGTGCGAGGATGAATATGCACGACATAATCATCGTTATATTCAACATAGCCCGCCGAACGAACGACAGGATTGAGAATCCCGCGCCTGACTTCGGCGGTGCGCACCCCAAAACTATGCTCGAGTGCAGGGGCAACACGAACGGTGCCGACAGCGTCTTCCTGAGAATCCTCCTCATAGACAGGTACCAGATCCATTCCCATGGGCGACTTGCCCGGGCTATCGCGGCGGTAATCCGGATCCATCGGAGCAACCCAGTAGAGCGGCTCGTTATTTTTTTGAGCATTACCACTGTTTTCAGAACTGCCATCAGAAAACTGACCAGCACTCCAGAAAACGAAAAGACCGACGGCAACCCCTGCAGCAAATATCACTGAATTATTTTTCATTTTTTAATTCCCTTGAAGATGAAGAGCCTGACGTTGGCGATTCGGTTGATGACAAAGCCGTCGCAGATAAATAGCGAATATCCGCCAGTGTGCGATGCAGGCTGGTTTCTATTTTTAGTCGCGCAAGGCGTGTATTCAGTACAGACGTACGGGCTTTCACCACAGAGGGAAAATCACCACGATCAGAGTGATACGCAGACAACGCAGCGGATGCCTGCTCCTGCACCTGAGGCAATAACTGCTGCTGATAGAAGGTTTTGCGTTCATACAGGTAAGCATATTCAGTGTTCGCCGCCGACAGTGCACTTCGCATCCGACGTAACATTAAGGTCTTCTCCGTGCGCAAAGCTTCTGTGTCGGCTACGGCAGCACTTACTTCCCGGTCCTGGCGGTTACCGGTAAACAACGGCAGATCAAATGTCACTCCGACCGACATCAGATCCGCACGGTTATTACCCATCAGGTCATCATCGCGGTACCCGTATTTTGCTGTCAGCCCCCAGGCTGGGCGATAAGACTGACGCGCCAGAGCCTCTCCGGTTTCACTGGACTGGATACGGCGCTCAAACGCCAGTACCTGCGGATGCTGGATAACGGTGTCTGCGGACGGGAGTTGATCAGGTGTCGGCCCCTTGGGTAACCCGACAAATTGCCCTGACTCAAAAACCTCCCCGGACTCACTGCTTAGCCACTCGCCCAGCTGCTGACGGGTAACCGCTAATGCTTGCCTGAGTTCGGCAAGACGATCTTCAAGGCGAATCAGCTCGACGTTAGCCTCAACCACATCCTGCTGGCGGGTGTTATTTAGTCCCGATGCATAAGCTGCCCGGGCGGCATCGACCAACTGACGAAGCAGATCACGCTCCTGCTCCATCAGCTTGATGCTTTACTGAGCCTCATAACCTTGCAACCAAAGACGAGTGACTGCCTGCTCGACTTTGAGGGAACGATCCTGTCGTAATAAGGGCTGCTGCGAAGATAGCTCACGGTTCTTCTGCGCACTCAGAGCACGGCTGTCCCCGCGGGGAAACATCTGCGTCACCGCGACACTTAACTGCGTCATCGGCTCCTGTTGGATATCAAAGGTATCCACCGGGAAGTTTCCCGCAGTCAGTGTGACTGACGGATCTGGCAATGAGCCACTTGATTCAGCCCGGTCGATCAGAGCCTGCTCGCGCTGAGCACTGCTGTTGTGCCACAGGTCCCGTTCAAGCGCCCGCTCTACAGCCTGATTCAGAGTCAGCTCTGACGAAAATACATGACCTGACAGAGTCAGCACGGCAAGACCTACCCACCGCGCACTGGATAATTTCAACGACATCATAAAGAGTCTCTGGCTTTCGCCTTTAAAGAGAAAAACTTAAAAATTAATTAAAAACGAGGCGCGCGAACCCGTTTTCCGGGCGCACTTATCCTGGGTCAGGCCAGAATGGGTGGGCGGTAGAGCGAGTCCGCAAGAGAAGGATGATCTTGAGCGATCATCGAAGAAATTGAGTTTCCGGCACTGATGACCGGGACAGACACATTGAAGCCTGTCAGCCCCATGATATGCACAGAACACTCAGGCATGTCACACGTGCCGCCATCACAGCAGTTATGGCTGCTCGGTTCAGAAGCTTTACTTATGTCATTCCCATGATGCTGATGCATCGAATGATCGTGTGCCATTACTGAAGTAACCGTGTCAGATGAATCACCATGACCCAGGCTGCACAACGATCAGGCAGCCAACACCGGCTGAGCCAGAATGGCCAGCAGCATAAGCAATACACCGGAAAAACGGAAACGTCGCGACATCAGCACTCTGAAGAAACCATATAAGACACTCATAGGTTAAATCTCCAGGCGCGCGGCGTCAATTTTCCCCACGTTACCCCACGCAACCCCACGCAAATTCCACGGAATCTGATTCAGATGAAGAGGCCAGTATGGTAACCTCCTGCCACATTGAATTCATACAGGGATGTATGCACTCGAAGAATACAGCGGACTCACGCTGTAAGACCTCTGACGTGCCTCCCTGACATGGGAGAACCACCAATAATGTACATCCGCGCCATCAGCAGAGCCGCCCTACTCTGCAGTACCATCCTGTCCTTTAACGCCATAGCTGCTGGCGATCGCGCCGACTATGACCTCGACGACGACGGCCTGATCGAAATTAACGACCTTGCCGACCTGAACGAAATCCGTAATCACCTTGATGGCGCAGCCCTGTATGGTGACAGCACAGGCTGCCCGGAAGAGGGTTGTAATGGCTTTGAGCTAACGACGGATCTGGACTTCGATACCAACGGCGATGGCCAGATGAATGAACAGGACACTTACTGGAATGATGGTCAGGGCTGGGGGCCGATAGGCTCGTCTTCTTCAAACGCCTTCACAGGCGACTTTCATGGTAACGGCCATCAGATACGCAACCTCTACATCAATAGAACCAGTAGTACTGCTGGGCTATTTGGTTACATCGAAGGCACGTCCACCCGTCCCTCCACAATAACCAAATTAGCCATTACCGGTCTAATGACATCCATTACCGGTCGCTATCATGCCGGCGCACTCGCTGCCCGCGTTAATTATGCTGAGATTGATCGCGTTTTTATCACCGGTCGTATCAGATCCCAAGCGTATACTGGCGGCCTCGCGGGCACAATCTCCGACAGCACTGTGAGTAATGTATTCTCCAGTGCTGCTCTCCTACGAGGCAATTATCAAGGTGGCCTGATCGGTTACCTCGATGACAGCGAGCTCTCCAATAGCATTGCGACAGGATATGTTGAAAACGGTTACGGTCTATTGGGCTACAACTATCCGAATAACAGCGAGTCCTTATACTGGGCAACCGACACTAGTGGCCAGGAAACAAGCCGAGGCTCTAACGCCTCCTACTTTGGTGCACGATTGAGTGAACTTCAATGTCCAACATCCTCAGACAACGACACCTGTGCCGTTACCGGCACCTTATTCGAAAGTTGGAACAGTGAGGTATGGAACTTTGGAACTAGTCAGCAACTACCCGGACTGATAATGGGTGATCGTGTTTACCGTGACAGCGACGGAGATGGCGCCCTGGACGAAGACGATGCTTACTCAGACACGTTTGCGGCGTCAATGGATACCGATAGCGATGGCTCCCCTGATCGCTTTACTCTTGGCTGCGATATCAACTGCCGTATTAATAGTGGCATGATTTTCGACGCGTTCCCATCCTCCGACGCGGCATATCTGGATGCCGACCTGGATGGTCTGGTCGATGAGTGGGCCGACGGCTGTGACACAGCCTGCCAGATTAGCAGCAGCTTAACCTTCGATGATTTTCCAAGTGATCGTGATAACGACGGCGTCAGCGACGCTATCGATACCGATGATAATAATGACGGCGTCACTAATGCCGATGCCGACTCTGACGGCCTGATCGATATTGCTTCGCTAGAAGAACTTAATGCAGTCCGATTCGGGCTCGATGGCTCAGGGCAAGTAATGGTCGACGAAGGACTCTGGGATAACTCAGGTTGCCCGATCATACTTTGGGAAGGTATTGCGCAGCAGCGCTGCCACGGATACGAATTGGTTGCTGATCTGGATTTTGATACCAATGGCGATGGCAAGATGAATGAGCTGGATACCTACTGGAACGATGGTAAAGGGTGGATACCGATTAGCGGCGGTCGCGGGTTCTCTGGCCACTTCAACGGTAATGGTCATCTGATAGATAATTTGTATATTAACCAGCCGGGAAACGCCGGATTGTTTAGAGAGATAGCAGGCAATGACCATTTTCCCCCTCGAATTACTAAAATCGCCATAAACGGGAGAGTCCAAGTTACGTATGGGGTAGGTGGATTATTGGCTGCTGGAATAAATAAGGCTGAAATTGACCGAGTGTTCCTAACCGGGAGTATCGAAGTAAATAAGTCCTTTCGTTATAGTGGCGGACTTGCAGCCAATATTACAGAAACTCGGATCAGCAATGTATTCTCAAGCGTCGCCATCAACGACAATGTATACCGCCCGAATTTGGGAGGTGGACTAATCGGAGAGAGTTACAGTAGCAACCTTTCAAATAGCCTGACGACGGGGTATGTTGAAAACGGGTATGGCCTGCTGGGCATCGACACTCAGAACAACTACGAATCCCTTTTCTGGGCGACCGACACTAGTCGCCAGGAAACGAGTCCAGGTTCTAATGCCTCATACTTTGGTGCACTCCTGAGTGAGCTTCAGTGCCCGACTTCTCCCAACAATAGCACCTGCACTAATAACGGCACATTATACGCAAGCTGGAGCAGTGATGTATGGGATTTTGGAACGGGCCTGCAGCTACCCGGACTGATCATGGGGGATCATGTTTACCGTGACAGCGACGGCGATGGCTCTCGGGACGAGAGTGATGCCTTTCCATATAACTTTTCCGCTTCCATGGACCTAGATAGTGATGGAGCAGCAGACCGGTGGACAACTGGTTGCGACGCAGTATGCAGAGAGCAGTCAGGATTAACTTACGACGCCTTCCCAGCTTCAGCTGCTGCATCGCAAGATGCCGATAATGATGGTCTGGTCGATAAATGGGCCGACGGCTGTGACACAATCTGCCAGACCAACAGCGGTTTATCCTATGATGATTATCCAAATGATCGTGATAACGACGGCATCACCGATGCGGTCGACACCGACGATAATAACGACGGCATCATTGACGCCGATGCTGACTCTGATGGCCTGATAGACGTCGCTTCATTAGAAGAGTTAAACGCCATACGATTTTCTCTTGATGGAATAGGTCAACGATTTGATGAATACCAAGGTATAGACAGCACGGGATGTCCAGGTCTCATCCGGGAGGGTTCGATGGAGCAGCGTTGCGCCGGATATGAACTGACCTCTGATCTGGATTTTGATACCAATAGCGATGGTCAGATTAATGAGCTGGATGCCTACTGGAATGATGGTGAGGGCTGGGAGCCGATTGGCTCTTCCGACTTTGGTGAATTTCGTGCCAAGTTTGACGGTAATGGCCACCAAATACGCAACCTTTACGTGGACAGAACCGGTGATGCAGGACTATTTGGTCATGTCGAAGGTACTAAAGCCCTGCCTGCCGAAATCAGTCGTATAGCTATGACTGGCTTCATGACATCGGTAACCGGCAGCAATCAAGCAGGCGTACTCGCAGCCAATGTAGGCTATGCCAAGCTTAACAACATATTCGTCTTAGGCAGTGTTAGAACCTCCAAGCACGCTGGCGGCATCGCAGGTGCGGTATATGATAGTACCGTCAATAATGTATTCTCCAGCGCTGCCATTCTAGCAGAAAGCAAATACGATGTAGGGGGCCTGATTGGCCGACTTAGCGACAGCAACCTCTCTGAAGGCCTTTCGGCAGGGTACGTTGAAAGCGATAGCGGTGGCGGTCTGCTGGGCTATAGTGTTGGTTCCAACAATAATAACGCGTTCTTATATTGGGCAACAGACGCCAGCACCCGATCAAATAGTGCAGGCAGCAGAAGTGAATACTTCGGTGCCTTGCTTAGCGAGCTTCAATGTCCAACCTCTCCCAACAATTTCACCTGCACCGACAAAGGTACACTCTACGAAAACTGGGATAGTGAGGTGTGGGATTTCGGTTCAGACCGACAACTTCCGGGGCTCATCATGAACGGTGTTGTTTATCGCGACAGTAATGGCGACGGCACACTGGATGTGAATCTTAATGCTCCTAGCGTAGCTTTAATTCTAACTCAGGCAGGTAGAGAGGAAGCGGCCATCCTTGAGGGTATGGGCGATGTTACTATTGAGGTTATTATCTCCGATGAAGACACCTCAGATCGTCATTATGTCGAGTGGTCGTCCGACGATATTAACCTGGCTGACTCCTATGAGTTCGGGAGCAGTATTACCTTCAGCTCTGATGGTTTGGTTGCGGGAGATTACACAATTTCAGCAACTGTGACTGACAGTGGCATTCCGCAACTCAGCGACACAGCAGAGATGACCATCCGGGTGATTTCAGACGTGGACCCTGCGCCCGCAGCCTCTTCTGGTGGAGGTGGTTCTGGCGGCGGTGCCATGATTTGGTTGTTGGCCCTGCTATCTGCACCTCTGCTGATGGGGCGCGTCAGGGCCTGATTTGGCACAATCGACTGTTTAATCCAATCACGGGGAATGAGAATATCATTCCCCGTTTTTTATTTTCCGGAGACTGTTCATGTCATTGCCCGATTCTCTGCGACCCGGCCTCAAATTACCCGTGGTGGTTGCCCCTATGTTTCTGGCCTCTGGCCCTGCGCTGGTCACTGAGTGCTGCAAAGCCGGTGTGATTGGTACGTTTCCGGCGTTAAACCAGCGCTCAAGCGAAGGCCTGGATCAGTGGCTAACTGAAATCCGCGCGGACCTCGATGCTCACGCAGAGCAAACCGGTGAACCTGCCGCAGCGTTTGGGGTTAATCTGGTCGTACACAAAAGCAACGCCCGCCTGCAGCAGGATCTGGAAATCATTGTTAAGCACAAGGTGCCCCTGGTAATCACCTCCCTCGGAGCTGTTCAGGATGTTGTCGATGCCGTACACAGTTACGGTGGCGTAGTGTTCCATGATGTCGTGAATACCCGATTCGCGCGCAAAGCTGCCTCCGTTGGCGTGGACGGTTTAATTGCTGTCTGTGGTGGCGCCGGAGGCCATGCCGGTGACTGGAATCCGTTTGCGCTGATTAATGAGCTGAAGCAGTTCTTTGATAAAACTATACTACTGGCGGGTAGCCTGAGTACCGGGCGTGACGTCGCCACAGCCAGGATGATGGGCGCTGATATGGCCTACATGGGTACCCGTTTTATAGGCACTCAGGAATGCCAGGTGCAGCCTGAATACAAAGAAATGCTGACCACCAGTAGTGCTGGCGACATTGTTTATACCCCGAAGATTTCGGGCGTGAATGCTTCTTTCCTGAAGCCATCACTGGATGCCCACGATATTGACCTCGCCACGCACCAGAAACCCGATCATGTCGATTTTGGTGCAGAACTGGATACAGAAAAAATGGCTCAAGCCACCAGCGCTAAGCCATGGAAAGACCTATGGTCAGCGGGTCATGGGGTTGGCAGCATCGCTGACGTACCGACAACTGCCGAACTGGTTAAGCGCCTGAAAGCCGAATACGAGAACGCCGTTTCTTCTTTCACTGGAGACTTCTGATGAGCCATTCCTACTCTACCCTCGACTGGAGCGTCAGCGATCACGTTCTGACACTGACTCTTAATCGCCCTGAGCAGATGAACGCCTTCACGGTTGAAATGTGCAACGAGCTGATTCATGCATTTGATCGCGCCAGTGCGGACGATGATGTCCGTGCCATCATTGTCACCGGTGCAGGTAAGGCTTTTTGCGCGGGTATGGATCTGTCAAAAGAAGGGAACGTCTTCGGACTGGATGAATCCCAGCAACCAACACTCAGTGACCTGAACAAGCGCTTCAGTGATAAAGACATCGTCGAGGGTGTACGCGATACCGGCGGCCGCGTTGCGCTGGCCATTTTCCGCTGCACGAAACCTGTCATTGCGGCGATCAACGGTGCCGCAGTAGGAATTGGCGCAACCATGACCTGTGCCATGGATATTCGTCTCGCCTGTGAGCATACTCGTATCGGCTTCGTGTTCAGTAAGGTCGGTATCGTGCCAGAGGCCTGTTCCAGTTGGTTCTTACCGCGGATTGTCGGCATTTCGAAAGCACTCGAATGGACGATGACGGCCGATATTTTTAAGGCCGATGAGGCCAAAGACGCAGGCTTTGTCAGCAAAGTCGTTCCCGCCGACGAACTGTTGCAGGAAGCCCGGCGCCTCGCAGCCAGCATAGCTCAGCGCTCTGCTGTGTCTGTAGCCATGATTCGCCAGATGATGTACCGCAACAGTGCGATGACTCATCCGGCAGAAGCACATAAGATTGAGTCGCTCGGAATGTTCTACACCAGCCTGAAAGACGGCAAAGAAGGTGTGGCGAGCTTCTTAGAAAAACGCCCGTCCGACTTTCAGGGCCGTGTCAGCACTGATATGCCAGATGTCTATCCCTGGTGGGATGACGTCGAATCATCAGACTGACCTCACAAGGCCGCCTTGTGTAACCGACAGGCAGTAACATTTTTACTGCGCTGTCGGTCAATAGCCTGTGATAGCGTCGGATAAGTATCGAACACCTCTGACAGGGAGGACTAACGATGAAAACAGGCATTATCCTTCTCGCCGCGGGTCGTAGTTCCCGTTTTGGCAGTGACAAACGATGCGCCCCCTGGCCGGGTCAGACATGTATGCTGAAGGCCAGTATTGAAAACGCCCTTCAGTCTGGTCTGCCATGCTATGTCGTACTGCATGAAGGCGATCAATCCATACTTGACCACTGTATCGACGATGGCGCTGAAGCCGGCGTATGCCCGGATGCCGCCCGCGGTATCGGTGACAGCATTGCTTTTGGCGTGCACGCGAATCAGGACTGGGATGGCTGGATCATTGCCCGAGCCGATATGCCGTGGATCACAGCCGAAACCTACCGGGTGCTCGCGTCGCACCTCGAAGACCACGATTGCGCCCGCCCTATTGATGAATATGGTCAGCCCGGATATCCAACCGGCTTCAGAAAAGAACACGCCTTCGAACTGATGCAGTTGCACGGTCACAGGACAGAAGCACGCCTGATACCAGATGCCCCCTACGTTAATGTCATGATCGGTGATTCTATGATTCACTCTGACGTTAATCGCCCGGAAGATCTTCCTTACCCGGCCTGATCCCTCAAATACAAGAAAGCCCGGATTGCTTATGCAAACCGGGCTTTCGTTAAACCGCTCTAATAAGAAGCGCCTGACTTATGCTCAGTTGGCGTTTTCGATCAGGTAGTTCTCATAGTCTTTACGCAGGTCAATTTTCAGCAACTTACCGGTCGCGGTATGAGGCAGCGACTCTACGAAAATAACGGCATCGGGCATCCACCATTTAGCGATTTTACCTTCGAGATATTCAAGCACACTGGCCTCATCTACGTCGGCACCTTCATTTTTGATCGCCAGCAGAATCGGACGCTCATCCCACTTAGGATGACGAGCACCGATCACACAGCACTCTGCCAAATCCGGGTGGCCTACCGCTGTATTTTCAAGGTCAATCGAGCTGATCCACTCACCACCAGATTTAATAACGTCCTTAGAGCGGTCAACGATGTTCATATAGCTGTCAGGGTCGATCGTTGCCACATCGCCGGTATCAAACCAGCCGTCTTCAAAGCTGGAGGTATCGTCATTGTTGTAATAGCCGTTCACCACCCATGGCCCACGAATCATCAGGCGACCGTAAGTCTCACCGTCATGCGGCAGGCGATTGCCTTCGTCATCAATAATCTTGATTTCGATACCAAAGATCGGGCGACCCTGCTTACGCTGAAGCTGGTACTGCTCTTCTTTAGGCAGCTTCGCCATGATCGGGTTCATCGCATTGATCGTCCCGATCGGGCTGGTTTCGGTCATACCCCAGGCATGAATCAGGAAGGCATCGTGCTTCTGATCAAAGTCTTTAATCATCTGCAGAGGCGCTGCAGCACCACCAACAATCACGTTCTTCACTGATTCCAGTTTCTTACCAATGCTGTCCATATGATTCAGCAGCATCAGCCATACCGTCGGAACACCTAACAGCAGATCCGGCTCTTCCGCTTCGATCAGTTCCCACAGAGAAGCGCCATCCATACCTGGCCCCGGGAATACCTGCTTGGCTCCAGTAATACATGCAGAGTAAGGCGTGCCCCAGGCGTTCACATGGAACATAGGAACAACCGGCAGGAAGCATGAGCTGGATGACAGGCCCATCACCTCTTCACCGACAGAAGCAAACGCATGCAGGCAGGTTGAACGGTGTGAATAGAGAACGCCTTTCGGGTTACCCGTGGTGCCAGAGGTGTAGCACATGCTGGCGCCTTTGGTTTCAGGAAACTCAGGCCATTCAAATTCGTCGGATTCTGCCGCCAGCAGCGTTTCATAACAAAGCGCATTAGGTAGCTTGGTCTCTGGCATTTTGTCTTCATCACACAGAATGATGAAGCCTTCGACGTTACCGATATGTGGAAGGATCGCCTCAAGCAATGGCACGAAGGTCAGGTCAACAAAAATGTAGCGGTCTTCGGCATGATTGATGATGTACACCAGCTGCTCAGCGAACAAGCGCGGGTTAATGGTGTGCAGTACCGCACCAAAACCAGAAATACCGTAATACAGTTCAAAGTGGCGATAGTTGTTCCACGCCAGTGTCGCTACACGGTCGCTGTCCTGGATATCAAGGCGAGTCAGCAGATTGGCCACTTTACGGGCACGGCTGGCAGCGTCCTTCATGGTGTAACGGTGAATATCACCTTCACAGCGACGGCTTACAATTTCAGTATTCGGGTAGGTCGCTTCCGCATGCTGCAACAGTGTTGATACCAGCAGTGGGCGATCCATCATCAGACCTTGCATAGGGGTTCTCCAGAGGTGTTTATTCTTGTGCCTGTTACGATAGGTAGGTCATTTACGAATGACAAGGTGGTTTGTGTCCAAATATAGAGGTCAGGGTGTAGCTGACCATAAAAAAGGCCGCTCGTCGGCGGCCTTTATGTGACTAAGCTTCAAGTTTGGTCAATTAACTGGCCGCTTTCAGCTTGTCTTTTTCTTTCTGCAGTTTCATGTCCTGCTCTTCACGGTAGAACTCGGTTTTCCAACGCTCGATCAGATCCATATTGTCGTGGTCCCATGGGTGGAAACCTTTCTTGAACCAGTCCAGGTAGTTTTTGGTCACACCAGTAAACATACCTTTCTTACCGGTCATGAAACGCCAGAAGCCTTTGAATTCTTTCCATGAGGGCATTTTACGCTGCCACCACAACAGCTTAATGGTGTACCAGCCAATACGGTGAAAGAAGAACAAGGTGGCATACACCTGACACCAGCGCAGATATTTCTGGTCACCTTCGGTGCTCATAAAGGTGTCAAAGGCAACGGACTTATGTTCGATCTCTTCAACTGCGTGCCAGTAGAGCAGGTCCTGCACTGACGGAGCCAGATTCTCTAAGGTCTCTGGGTAAGTCAGCAGATGCTCAGCAAGAATCGCAGTCAGGTGCTCCATGCAGACAGTCATCGCCAGGCGGAACTTATCAGAGCGATTAACTACGTGCTTCTGGATGTAGTTGCCCAGGTCTTTGTCGAGCGCAACCGCGTCGAAGCCAAGCTCGCGCAGGGCTTCATTCACGCGCTCATGCTGACGGCTATGATGTCCTTCCTGACCAATAAAACCGCGGATTTCTTCCTTCAGCTTTGGGCTTTTGATCTTGTCGCGATACTGACGGACAGAAGCGATAAACTCGCCCTCACCCGCAGGAAAGGTGGACGACAATGCGGCAAAAAATGCAGAAAGTAATGCGTTATTGTCGAAGAAATAAGGCGTATCCAGTTGCTCGAACGGCATCGACATGTGCCGTGGCTTAATGGCCGGATGATCTGCAGTTGCTGTCATAGTGTCCTCCTGTCAGAACAGGTTTAAGTCATCTGTTGTTGTGTTTTATTTATAGTCACCCGAGACGCATACCGGCAACAGGTTGAAAGCAAACAATCTCCGGTGAAAAAAAATACCGCTTTAGGTCATAATGTGTGGCAAATAACTGACAGGCTGATCAACTATGCCAACGATCTGGGTCGATGCCGACGCCACGCCAAAAGCCGTTCGAGAGATCATCTGTAAGGCGGCTATACGCACCGAAATGACCACACGTTTTGTCGCCAACCACAGGGTTCCGGTGACGCCGCACCCGTGCATTACTTCACATCAGGTGGAGCCGGGCTTCGATGTCGCAGATAACTACATCGCGCAGGAAGCAGTCGCTGGCGACCTGCTGATTACCCAGGATATTCCTCTCGCTGCCGAGGTTATGGAAAACAAAGTCGACGTCATCAACAACAGGGGCGAGACCTATAACCCGCAGACAATCCGGCAAAAGCTGCAGATGCGCGACTTTATGGAAACCCTGCGCTCTTCAGGCGTTCAGAGTGGCGGGCCTGCGGCGTTTTCAGACAAAGATAAGCAAACCTTTGCCAACTCTCTTGACCGCTGGCTGGCGCGCGCAAAACGGGCATCCACATGAAAATAGCCGTTCTGGGCGCGGGAGCAATCGGTTGCTATCTCGGTGCCGTATTGAGCAAACACCATGACGTTACCCTGATTGGGCGTGAGCGACTGATCAACGCATTCAACCATGTCGGACACATGGCGCTGAGCGATTATCAGGAAAGGGACTGCCAATACTCAAATCTGACCGTCACGGATTCGACAGATGCTCTGACCTCTGCGGACCTCATTCTGCTCACAGTAAAATGTCTGGCCGTCCACGAAGCTGCCCAGCAACTTCAGGCATTTGCAGCGAAGACAACGCCCGTCATCAGCCTGCAGAACGGCATCGGCAGCGACGACATGCTGCGGCAGCTGAGGAACCCGGTCATCCGCGGCATCGTCGGCTTCAATGTCGCCCCCATGGACAACTGTCGGTTTCATCGTGGAACCGAAGGCGATGTTTACTGCGAAGAGCTGATTGATAGCACTATCGCTAATGAACTCGATAGCGCCTTTCATGACATGGGGTTCCGGCTACACACGACCTCAGGCTTCGAGGCATTACAGTGGGCAAAATTACAGCTGAACCTCAATAATGCGATTAACGCAGTGAGTAACCTGCCACTGAAGCAGGAGCTTGAAACCCGAGGCTACCGGACCATTCTCAGCCTGGCGATGAGCGAGTTAATAGAAGTCACCAAACAAGAACAGCTGAAGCTGCCGAAATTAACCAAACTGCCTGCACGATGGATTCCTATCCTCCTGAAGGCTCCTGATTCATGGTTTAAGAAACTCGCCTCTTCAATGCTCGCGATTGATCCTCAGGCGAGATCGTCAATGTGGGAAGATCTTAACAACCAACGAGCAACCGAAATTGACTACATTAATGGCGCAGTTGTCAGAGCCGCTCACGCGCTGGGTCTGCAAGCACCTGCCAATTTGACGCTTATTGAGTTAATTAAAGATATCGAAGAAGGTCGGCGAGCGCCTGGAATTCCGAGTGATGACATTCTCGAAGAAATAAAAAAGCGGCGCTGAATCAGCGCCGCAAAGAGCAGGCTTCGATCGGTCTGTAAGACCCGCCTACCGTATGACTAACTTTTCATCAGGCAACCGCTTCTGCTTTTTTCACTTTCTCTGCAGTCACCTTATTGCCTTTCGTTGCCGCATCCACTTTTACCCAATCATAGTGAGCGGTGACGACACTCTTGTTACGCTTCCAGAACTCCAGCGTAGAGTAAGGCCAGAGAACAAAGTTCTTACCATCGGACTGCTGGTACCAGCTGGAACAGCCAGAAGTCCATACAGATCCTTTAATGCGCTCCTGAATCTCTTCGTTGAACTGATCCTGTGCGGTTTTCTTCACGTTCAGGTAATCAACACCACGATTCTTCGCTTCTTTCATACATTCAAGAATGTAGTGAACCTGCGCTTCGATCATGAAAATGATGGAGTTGTGACCCAGACCAGAGTTTGGTCCGACCAGTTCAAACATGTTCGGATACCCTGTGACCGTATTCCCCAGGTACGCTTCAGCGCCGTCTTTCCAGTCTTCCAGAATGTCGTGGCCCGGCAGACCTTTCAGATTGAATTTATCCATATATCCGCGAGGATCTACGATAAACCCAGTGCCCAGAATAATGGTATCGCACTCACGTTCTACGCCATTTTTATCAACGATAGAGTTCTCTCGAATTTCGCTGATGCCATCGGTAACCAGGCCAACATTTTTACGGTTAAAAGTTTTATACCACTTGTTCGAAATCAGGATACGCTTACAACCAATGGTGTAATCCGGCGTGAGTTTCGCACGTACTTCCGGGTCTTTAACCTGAAGGTTAATAAAGCGCTTCGCAAAGAACTCCACGGCTTTTGCAATGGCTGGGTTAAAAATCGGCCAGACACGCATTTCATTCGTAAAGTACAGACGTGAACGATACAAGCGACGCAGCGATGGGAACTTATTAAATACCCATTTACTGGCCTTACTATATGGGCGCTCATCACGAGGAATAACCCAGGCTGCTGTGCGCTGATAGACGTCAATCTGTTCTACGTCGGGAGCGATCTCTGGAACATATTGAATGGCACTACCACCGGTACCGATCGACGCGACCTTTTTACCTTTCAGGTCATAGTCATGGTCCCACTGAGCCGAATGCATGACCTTGCCCTTAAACTTATCCAGCCCTGGGATATTGGGAATCTGAGGAACATGCAAAGGGCCTGTTGCCAGCACAAAGTAGCGACACTGAACCGTCTGACCATCTGCGGTGCCTACCGTCCAGATCGCTGACTTTTCGTCAAATTCAGCACTGTTCACTTCCAGCCCGAAACGGATATTCGGACGCACGTTATATTCTGCTACAGTATCGAGAATATATTGCTGAATCTCGTTCCAAGGCGCGTAGCGCTTAGTCCAGTCAGACTTATTAGTGAAAGAGTATGAATACAGGTGCGACTGAACATCACAGGCGCAGCCCGGATACGAATTATCGCGCCATGTACCACCCACTTCGGTGGACTTCTCGATAATGATGTAATCGTTAAGGCCTTTTTTCTGCATACCAATGCCCATCGCCAGGCCGCCAAGACCTGCGCCGATGATGACTGTATCTGTATACTTCGGCAGAGTGTTGTTCATTTCTTTCATTGTTTTCTGCTCCGTCGCGTTATTATGTTGTGTACTTTAGCCGGGGCAGTCAGCGCTCAACCATGTCAGGAATTTCCTGCTAATTAACAATTTCGGCCACCATGACCCTAAGATCGATACTTGCGCTCAGCTTTACCGCCGAGCAGATACATAAGAAATACGGCATAGACCCCGCGCCAGCTCTGGCTCGTAACGGTATTAACCCGGATCAGATTGATGCCTCGGCGGTGATTTCGCAGGCGGATGAACTGGCTGTGCTTTCTGACCTTTATGTTGATCTACGTCATGATCCGCTGGCAGCAATGAAGCTTTCGAGCACGTTTGGCATTGCCGCCTACGGTGCTTTTGCAATGATGCTGATGAGCTGCAGCACAGTAAAAGAAGGCATTGAGCTGGGTATCAAGTATCAGGAATTGAGCTATCTGTTCAGCCGACTCGACTTTGAAGTCAGCGGCGATCAGGCTGCACTGGTACTGCATCCCTATCATGTTCCCGAAGAACTGCACCGCTTTATTATCGATCGTGATGTCGCTGGCACCTTTCAGTTTCTCAGCATGATGCAGACCATGCTCGGCCAGCAGAAAATGCAGAAACTGATCTCTGTGCCTTATCCAGAGCCATTTGAAGCTGACTTCTATCGGGATACGTTCGCCTGCCCGGTCGAATTCGGGACCGATGTCGCACGTTTCGTCTTTGACGCGGCACTTCTGGATCAGCCACTGCCCAATGCTAACCCAACGGCCCTCAGCCTTTACCAGCAGCAATGCGACGAACTGCTGAAACAGCGCCGCCAGCCAGAAACGAACAACCTCAGCGACCGCGTTAAAAAGTATCTGGGAATGTTCCGGGAGGGCTATCCTTCTATCAATGAATGCGCCGATACCTTCAGCACCAGTGAGCGCAGTTTCAGGCGGCAGCTCAAAGAAGAGGGAACGACGTTCCAGCAGTTGCTCGAATCTGTACGTTCAGAGAAAGCGTGCCGTTTACTGGATACCACCGAAGACAGCATCGAAGTGATCGCAGGAAAGTTAGGCTACACCGAGGCGGCGGCCTTTATCCGGGCATTTAAAAAGTGGCACAGCATGACGCCTGCCCAATACCGAAAACGAGAGTCCTGAGTAGACCTCAATCGTCTCCGAAGAGACCGCGCAGAGCATCCCGCTCATCAGCACTGACGGCGCTTTCAGAAGGTTGAGGACGTTTGCTCACCACCTGATTGCGCCCGCCTCTTTTTGCCTCATACATACATTCATCGGCATTCTCGATCAGGCTCTCTGCTGTCTGTGCGCTGTTATCCGCAACAGCAACACCAATACTGGCAGTGACCTGAAGGTCGGTTTCATCAAGAGGTATAACGGTTTCCCGCAAAGCGTTAAGGCAACGCTCAGCTACCTGCCGCGCCAACATGAGTTCGGTGGAGGGCAGAATCACTGCGAATTCCTCGCCACCATAGCGGCAACAGATGTCGAGTTTACGAGTCTGATCCTGTAGCAGCTGAGCAACCGTCTGGAGCACCTGATTGCCACTCTCGTGCCCCCAGGTGTCATTGATATTCTTGAAGTGATCGAGATCGACCATGATCAGGGCCGTCGTCATACCCGTTCGGCGGGTTCGTTCCAGCTCGTGTTCAAGACTTTTTCGGAAATGGCGGACGTTGAACAATCCGGTAAGCGGATCAGTAACGACCTGCTTGCGCAGCGTTGTTACTTCATCGAACAGAATGCAATGCGATTCACCGACCGGGCAGTGGAGTTTCTCAACGAACATATCCTCTGGAGACATACGGGTACAACACTTCCCTGCGGCTGATCAAAAAGGCGGTATACGTCTGAAGTATAGCCCAGCTACAGAAATCTGCTCTGCTACTGGTATTATCTGCTGACACTCCGGACGATACCTATGAAAGAACAGAATTCAGACACCCAGAAAGATCGGAACTTTGACGATCTCGCCGAACGTTTCAGCCGAACCATTTATGCTACTCCGCGGGGTCAGCTTCGCCTGATGGCTCTGGAACAGGACTTCAGCGACTGCGAGGTCGATATCGCAGGCAAGCGGGTTCTTGATATTGGCGGGGGCCAGGGGCAGTTCAGTCTTTCGCTTGCTAAACAGGGTGCGGATATCAGCCTCTGCGATATCTCTGAAGAAATGCTGCGTCTGGCTAATGACCTCTTCGCAGCAGAGAAACAACAGCTAACCACTCGCCCAGGGCGCCTTCAGGACGTTGAATCGCTCTTTCCCGGGCAATTCGACATTGTTCTCAATCATGCGGTTCTGGAGTGGCTGGAGCACCCTTTTGAGGCCCTGCCAGTGCTTGCCAGCAAAGTAAAACCTGGAGGCTGGCTGTCGCTGATGTTTTACAACCTGCATGGCCACCAGTGGCGCCAGATTATGAACGGCCGGACTCACGCGCCTGAATCCGCCAACCCCAGGCTGCGGAAAGAAGGAAATGCCCCTCAGCACCCACTGAACCCGGATGACATTGAAGCAGCGATGACTGATCTTGGATTCGAACTGCTTCGTTGGCGCGGTATCCGCTGTGTGCATGATCATATGCATCAGAAAATCCGCGAGCGTATTGGTCAGGATGCCGTCAACCGCTCAGACCTCGAAACCGGGCTCAAAGAGCCTCACCGGCGGCTCGGGCGCTACGTGCACTTCTTACTTCGGAAAGCTCAATGAAGAAGCTACTGGTCAGTGCCTGCCTGCTCGGCGAGCCACTACGTTATGACGGTGATGACAACGCTGGCAAAGTCTCGCACCTGAAAACTCTGCTCGACCAATGGATGGCAGAAGGACGTCTTGTTCCTGTGTGCCCTGAGACACTGGGGGGCCTGCCCACTCCACGACCGCCTGCTGAAGCAGAACAAGGCGGAGGAAGCGCCGTGCTCGCTGGCACAGCGAAAGTGCATACCTATGAAGGTGACGACGTCACACAGGCCTTTATCCATGGTGCAGAGGAAGCGCTCGCTACGGCACAACGCTATCAATGCCAGGGAGCCCTGCTAGCAGCCAGATCACCTTCATGCGGTGTCAGCGAAATCTATGACGGCAGCCATACCAGAACCCTGATCGCCGGCGACGGCGTAACCACTGCGTTATTGAAACAGCATAATATTGTCTGCTTTACGCCGGATATGGCGGCTGAACTGATTCAATGGATGAATAACGATTAAAGAAATCTGTTGTTCAAAGTGAAATAGGTATTTTGGGGAAGGTTTCTGAAATGGCGCGCTCGGGAGGATTATTTACACCCTTCGGGCCGTCGTCGCAGGCTCCGACGTTGTTTCGCTTCGCTCTACTCGAACCTGAGGAGGTTCTCATCATCTCCGTCGCGCTAACAAATTTGTTAATAAACGAGATGGGTGGGGGAAAATATCTTGCTTCGGGGAAGGTTTCTGAAATGGCGCGCTCGGGAGGATTATTTACACCCTTCGGGCCGTCGTCGCAGGCTCCGACGTTGTTTCGCTTCGCTCTACTCGAACCTGAGGAGGTTCTCATCATCTCCGTCGCGCTAACAAATTTGTTAATAAACGAGATGGGTGGGGGAAAATATCTTGCTTCGGGGAAGGTTTCTGAAATGGCGCGCTCGGGAGGATTCGAACCTCCGACCGCCTGGTTCGTAGCCAGGTAC
>NZ_CFHJLR010000018.1:0-67001 GCF_984348125.1 Thalassolituus sp. | reverse complement strand
CGGCGGCGGCGGCGGCGGCGGCGGCGGCGGCGGCGGCGGCGGCGGCGGCGGCGGCCCATGTGGCCCTCCACTATCGTTACTTTTTGGCGTAACTACTGAGAGCGACGTCCTTGAACGATGTAAACTCTTTAATACCAACTATTGGGAGGAACAACAATGACATACCACCGTGGTTTCACGTTGCTTGAGCTTCTTGTTGTACTAGCAATTGTTGGTATTCTCGCGGCTGTCGCATACCCCTCCTACCAAGATAGCGTAAGGCAAGCGAACCGCTCCGATGCTATTGCGGAGCTGCAAGGAATACTTGCAGCTCAGGAGCGATATTTCCTCGCAAACCGCGAATACGCAACAGCATTGTCCAGCCTTGGCTTTGCGACAGATACTCATGCTATTGATGTCTACAACATCACAGCAGGTGATTGTGATGCGCCCAATAATGACGCAACTCTATGCGTTGAAATAACTGCTGCTGCATCAACAGACAGTCAAAAGAAAGATGGCGATATTGTGATGAACAGTATTGGCCGTTCTGAACTCGTTGAAGCAGGAACGGACACCGTTAAAAAGCAGCTGTGACCTTTCAGCTGAACAAATAAAAAACCCCAGCATTAGCCGGGGTTTTTTATTACCAGAGAAATATCGACTTACACTTCGGTCATCCGTAACTCTTTTGGTAACGAGAAAACCACGTTTTCTTCTCTGCCCTGCAATTCCTCAGGCTCCTCACCACCGAGTGATACCAGTTTAGCAACGACTTCTTTAACCAGAACATCCGGAGCAGAAGCACCTGCAGTAATGCCAACGGCTTTAACACCCTCGAGCCATTCGGCCTGAATTTCGGAAGCATTGTCGATCAGAAAAGCTTTTGCCCCCATACGCTCACCAAGCTCACGGAGACGGTTGGAGTTACTGCTGTTTGGCGACCCCACTACCAGCATCAGATCGCAATCAGACGCGAGGATTTTAACGGCGTCCTGGCGGTTCTGTGTGGCGTAACAAATGTCGTCTTTTCGAGGCCCGGTAATCTCAGGAAACTTTGCACGCAGTGCATCAATAACCCGGGCAGTATCATCCATCGATAATGTTGTCTGAGTTACGTATGACAAGGCAGAAGGATCTTTGACCTCAAGTGCTTCAACGTCTTCTTCATCTTCAACGAGATAAATATTTCCGCCTTTACTGAAGTCGTACTGGCCCATGGTACCCTCGACTTCCGGATGCCCTTTATGGCCGATAAGAATGCACTCTCGGCCGAGAGCGCTGTAGCGGGTCACCTCAAGGTGAACCTTAGTCACTAGCGGGCAGGTCGCATCAAATACTTTAAGACCTCGGTCGGCTGCATTTTTACGCACAGCCTGAGACACTCCATGAGCTGAAAAAATAACGATATTATCGTCTGGCACTTCATCTAGCTCGTCGACGAAGATAGCACCTCGATCACGCAGGTCATTCACTACAAACTTATTGTGGACGACTTCGTGACGAACATAGATAGGCGGTTCAAACAGTTCCAGTGCGCGATTAACGATATCGATCGCCCGATCAACACCAGCGCAGAAACCGCGTGGATTAGCGAGCTTAATCTGCATCCTTCACCTCGAGAATCTGAACTTCAAAATGGAGCTCTTTTCCTGCCAGCGGATGATTGAAATCAACGGCAACGTAGTCACCTTCAATAGAGCTGATTACGCCAGGAAGCTCAGCCCCCTGAGCATCTGCGAATGACACCATCAAACCTGGCGCCACCGGCATATCCACCGGAAAATCGGAGCGTTTCATATCCTGAAGATTCTGCGGGTTTGGTTGCCCGAATGCTTTTTCGGGCGGCACGGTAAAAGTCTTGTGATCACCCGTGGTTAAACCGATCAGACATTCTTCAAAGCCTTCGGGTAAGTTTCCATCGCCGACCGAGAATTCAGCCGCGTCATTTTCGAAGGTGGAGTCCACTTCCTGCCCATCTGCCAGACGCAAGGCAAAATGCAGTTTTACCCGACTTCCGTCAGCAATAATTCCGAGAGACATATTCACACCTTTTAATGGGCCACACACTATGAAGGTGCAGCGTTAGTACGCAGATGTCAGGCTTTCGCCCGCTCTTCTTTAATTTCCCGAACCACATCAAGCGCCATCATAATCGCGCCTAATGTAATCGCGGAGTCAGCAATATTGAACGCTGGGAAATAACTGTTGTTCCAGTGAAACGAAATGAAATCGACGACGTGCCCATACAATACCCGGTCAATCAGATTGCCCACGGCACCGCCGAGTATCAGCGTCAGCGCAATAGGCAACCAGACACTTCCTCGCGGAAGTCTGGCCAGCCACACCAGCAACATAACCGAGACGCCCGCAGAGATAATCGTAAAGAACCAGCGCTGCCACCCCGCCTGATCCGCCAGGAAACTAAAAGCCGCACCTGGGTTATAGAGCAAGGTAAAGTCCAGAACAGGCAGGATGTACACCGGCTGGGCGTAGGTCAGCATGTTCTCCGCAGCCACTTTGGTCACCTGATCCAGCACCACGGCCAGCACGGCTAACCACAACCAGATCAGCGGCGAGCGTCCGCTGTCCGCTACAGCACTTGAATCATTCATCAGGCGTAATGACGGACTTCACCGTCACCCTCAACGTTCTCGACACAACGGCCGCACAAGGTTGGATGACGATCGTCGCTACCCACCGTCTCACTGTGATGCCAGCAACGTTCACACTTCTCAGCGTCGGATGCCATAACAGCAACGCGAAGACCATCAAGGTCGGTCGCTTCGCCACCCTCTTCGCTCAGAGGTTTTACAACGGCACCCGAGGTAATCAGTACAAAGCGTAATTCGTCACCCAAGCGATCCAGTTTGGCTTTCAGCTCGTCAGCAGCAAACAATACGACTTCAGCACTCAGAGATGCACCAATGCGTTTTTCACTGCGTGCTTTTTCCAACGCGCCGTTGACCGCTTCTTTGGCTTCCATGACGGAGCGCCAGTAAGCATCATTAAACTCGGACGCGGCAATCTGCGGAAAGTCTGTATACCACTCTGAAAGCTGAGCTGACTCTTCGCGCTCACCGCTCACTGGCGCAGGTAATGCGCTCCAGATTTCTTCAGCGGTGAAAGACAGCACAGGCGCGATCCAGCGCGCCATCGCTTCAGCGACATGATAAAGCGCAGTCTGCGCACTGCGACGTGGCAGGCTATCCGCTTTACAGGTGTACTGACGGTCTTTAATTACATCAAGGTAGAAGGCACCCAACTCAGATACACAGAAATTCATCAGCGTCTTAGTCAGCGTTTTCAAATCGTAGTTGTGGTAAAGCGCGATGACTTTTTCCTGGAGTCGCTCTGTGTAGCTGACCATCCAGGCATCGAGTGGCAGCAGTTGATCTGCTGGCACCATATCGGTCGCTGGTGTGAAGCCATTGATGTTCGCCAACAGGAAACGGCAGGTATTACGTACACGGCGATAAGAATCGGCGTTGCGTTTCAGAATTTCATCAGAAACCGTCATCTCACCTGAATAGTCAGTATCGGCTACCCACCAGCGAAGGATGTCGCCGCCCAGTTGATTAATAACCTTCTGAGGTTCTACCGTGTTGCCGATCGACTTGGACATCTTGCGGCCCTGACCATCAACGGTGAAGCCGTGAGTCAGTGCTGTTTTGTAGGGTGCTTTGCCATAGGCTGCGACGCTGGTCAGCAGTGATGACTGGAACCAACCACGGTGCTGGTCAGAACCTTCCAGATACAGGTCGGCGGGCATTTCCAGCTCGTCACGCGCCATGCAGACGGCCGTGTGAGTCACCCCAGAATCGAACCAGACATCCAGTGTATCGACGACTTTATCGTACTGAGTCGCTTCATCACCCAGTAACTCTGCCGGATCAAGATCAAACCAGGCATCAATGCCTGCACCTTCAACGCGCTCTGCAACCTGAGCAATTAATTCAGACGTACGCGGATGCAGTTCGGCGGTTTCTTTGTGAACGAAAAGTGCGATCGGCACCCCCCAGGTGCGCTGACGAGAAATACACCAGTCAGGGCGATCGTTCATCATGCCTTCGATGCGCGCCTTACCCCAGGACGGACGCCACTCGACGGTGTTCTCAACTTCATTCATCGCCTGATCCAGCAGGCCTGCCTGATTCATGCTGATAAACCACTGCGGCGTCGCACGGAAAATAATCGGCGTTTTATGGCGCCAGCAATGCGGATAGCTGTGCGTGATGTTGGCTTTTTTCACCAGAGCACCGCGCTCATTCAGAATGCCCAGTACACGGAAGTTACCTTTATCCGCTGTACTTAATCCCGTCAGCTCAAGCGCTTCCAGGGCAGGGTTGGCAATAAAGTTACCCTGAGAATCAACCAGCATTTCGTCGGATTTAACGCCGTAAACGTTCGAGACAACGTAGTCATCCACACCGTGCATGGGCGCGGTATGAACAGCCCCGGTACCCGAATCGGCCGTGACGTGTTCGCCGGTGATCACAGGCACGAATTTATCGCCGCCTTCTTTACCCGGCATAAACGGATGCTTGACCTTAAACGGCGCTTCATTCTGGTCTGGCGTCTGACCAAAAGCTTTACCTTTTGCAGTGCCCAGAACTTCATAACCATCTGCATCCAGCCCATAACGCTGAGCCGCGTCATCTACGAGGTCTGTAGCCAGCAGAAGAACTTCGTCCGCTTCTTTCAGCAGTACCAGTGAGTATTCCAGTTCAGGGTGAACAGATACCGCTTCGTTAGCAGGCAACGTCCATGGCGTCGTGGTCCAGATCACGATACTGACTGGCTTATCGACGTCGACGTTAAATACACCAGCAATTGCCTGGGTATCCGGGAAGGTGAACTTCACGTCAATCGCGACGGATTTCTTGTCCTGATATTCAACCTCTGCTTCCGCAAGCGCAGAGCCACAGTCAGAACACCAGTTAACCGGCTTGAAGCCTTTGTGCAGGTGTCCGGCATCAATGATCTTGCCAAGGGTGCGGATGATGTCGGCTTCAAATTTGAAGTCCATGGTCAGGTACGGGTTTTCCCAGTCACCCAGAACCATCAGGCGTTTGAAATCGTTGCGCTGACCATCCACCTGCTCAGCCGCGTATTCACGACAATGCTGGCGGAACTCGCTGGCGCTGACCTTCTCACCGACTTTGCCAACCTTAGCTTCAACCTTCAGTTCGATCGGCAGACCATGGCAGTCCCAGCCCGGAATATACGGCGCATCTTTACCGCTCAGCGTCTGGGACTTGATGATGACGTCTTTCAGAATCTTGTTAACTGCGTGACCGATGTGAATATTGCCGTTCGCGTACGGAGGGCCATCATGCAGAATAAATTTATCCCGTCCTGCGCGTGCTTCACGGATTTTGCGGTACAGACCAATTTCTTCCCAGCGCGCCAGCATTTCAGGCTCACGCTTTGCCAGATTTCCACGCATTGGAAATTCTGTATCCGGCAGGTTCAATGTCGGTTTGTATTGGCTTTCCACTTTATCGTTCATAAATTCACTGATTGCGTCAGGGGCCTGCTGCGTTAATGCGCGGCCTGTTATCGGTCAAATCGGAAAGAATCCGGTCGCGAAGCAAAATATGCCCGCGCCGCTTTCTTATCAGAGTCTATTGCAGACTTGAGCGCATCAAGTCCGTCGAATTTCATTTCATCACGAATCTTTTGCATAAAAGAGACGGTCAGGTGTTTACCGTACAGGTTTCCACTGAAACCAAACACGTGGACTTCCAATGATGGCTCAGGTTCACCACTGATCGTCGGCTTAACACCCAGATTAGCCACGCCGATGTATTCCTCGCGGCTTTCCTGCTCAATCAGGTGCACTGCGTACACACCGGTCATCGGCAGTCGGCTACGTTTAATCAGCACATTAGCTGTCGGTGTATCCAGCGTCCGCCCCAGTTGGCGACCATAGGCTACACGGCCTGACATCTGATATGGACGCCCCAACAGCTCCGCAGCCATCGGTAAATTGTCACGGGCCAACTCTTTGCGAACGCGGGTGCTGCTTACCCGATCACCCGCAATTTCATGCGTTGGGGTATCGTCAACACTGAACCCTGACACCTTACCAGCGGTCTCCAGTGCGGCATAATCACCACTGCGATCGCAACCGAACCGGAAGTCATCGCCGACAATCAGGTGCTTCACCTGAATGCCGTCGATCAGAATACTCTGGATAAACTGAGCAGCAGACATACTTCGCAGTGATTCGTTGAATGGCAGGCACAGAAGATAGTCAATGCCAGCGTCGCGTAGATCCTGAAACTTATCGCGAAACCCTGCCAGACGCGGTGGCGCCAGATCAGGCGCAAAGAACTCTTTAGGCTGAGGCTCAAACATCATCACCAGAGTAGGCTTACCGTCCTCTGCTGATACCTTTTGCAGTGATTCCAGGATGCGGCGATGGCCAAGATGAAGGCCATCAAAATTCCCGATGGTCGCGACGCAACCATCGAAATCGACGGGCAAACTGGCATTCAGATTGTGCAGGCCACGAATCAGGCGCATCACAGGTACCGCTGCAAAATTAAAAGCACGGATTATAGCGGTTTAACACTGATCAGAACAGCTCGCCGCGGAGATGACGCAGACGCAACCCTGCCGCTGTCATTACGGCGAAATACACCACCACACCGGCCCCAACCAGCACAGACAGCCAACTTATTCGTTGCATCGTTTCCCAGGTTAACCAGTCTCCCGGAGCCCCCATCAACCATACAGACACGGCGGCCAGAGCCGAGTTAGCCAGCAAAAGGATCAGCATGAACTTCAACCAACCAGACTGAGGCTGATATACCCCACTTTTACGCAGTCCGCGGTAAAGCATGAAGACGTTGTAATAAGCTGCCAGAGAGGTCGCTAAAGCGAGACCGGCGTGCTGCAGTGGGTACACAAGTGCCAGATTCAACACCATATTCACGACCATAGCCTGAATACCAATTTTCACTGGTGTTTTCGTATCCTGACGGGCGTAATAGCCCGGCGCCAGAACCTTAATCATCATAAAGGCGAGCAGCCCAACGGCGTAGGCCTGCAAACTCAGAGTCATCTTACCGACGTCGTAAGCCGTGACTTCACCGTAGTAGAAGATCGTCGCCATCAGAGGCGTTGCGAGAAGCACCAGAGCCAGAGCAGCAGGCGTCGCTATCATAAACACCATACGAACTGCCCAGTCGATGGTGCGAGAGAACGCCTCTTTGTCTGCAGCCGCGTGCTTACCCGACAGCGCAGGTAAAATCACCACACCAATAGCAATCGCGAATACCCCCAAGGGCAGGTTATTCAAGCGATCTGAGTAGTACAGCCAACTGACGCTGCCGTCCTCAAGAAACGAGGCCAGCAGAGTATCCAACAGGAGATTGATCTGACTGACGGACACACCAAACAGCGCCGGTACCATCAGCTTACCAATGCGCCGCACACCTTCATCTTTCGGCTTTACGGAAGGTAAAACCAACAGGCGCATACGCGCAATAAAAGGCAGCTGGAACATAAACTGGAACAAGCCAGCAAAGAATACCCCCCATGCCAGTGCGTACTGAGGCTCTTCAAAGTAATCCGTAAAGCCTAATGTCGCGGCAATCAGCGTGATATTAAGAATAACCGGTGTAATCGCAGGCACGGCGAAGCGGCCATACGTATTCAGCACACTGCTGGCAAACGCCGTCAGTGAAATAAACAGCAAGTACGGAAAGGTAATGCGCAACAAGTCACCCGTCAGCGCAAACTTCTCTGGGTCACTGCGAAAACCCGGCGAAAATACCCAGGGCAGGTAATCAGCACCCAGCATCGCCAGACAAGTCACGGCCAACAGGGCCAGCCCCAACATCCCGGATACACGGGCCACCAACAGGCGGACTTCGTCAAATGCCCTCTGAGTACGATACTCGCTAAGCACAGGCACAAACGCCACGGAAAACGCGCCTTCGGCAAATAATCTTCGGAAGAAATTGGGAATCTTAAATGCCACAAAAAACGCATCGACCCGCGCACCAAAATAATTCGCCACAATAATATCGCGCGCCAGCCCCAGAACCCGACTCAGCAGGGTCATAACACTGACAATGGATGATGAGCGGAGCAGACTGCTGCTTTTAGCCTCGGGGCCGGATTCAGGCGTAGCGGACATAAGCGTTTCCGTGCGGATATGCGGTATTTATACACAAAAAAACCCGCCGTTGGCGGGTTTTTCTTCGATCTGAAAAAGCGATTAGCCTTTCAGAGCGACAACCTTAGAGTTCAGACGGCTCTTGATGCGGGCAGCAGCGTTCTTGTGCATGATGCCTTTAGTCACAGACTTGTCGATGTAAGGTTTGCTTTGAGTAAACGCAGCCTGAGCCTGCTCGTAGTCAGCAGTTTCGATGGCGGCATTAACTTTCTTAACATAAGTGCGCACCATAGAACGCAGTGCCATAGTACGGGCACGACGTTTGATAGCCTGACGGGCGCGTTTACGAGAACCAGCGGAATTTGCCACAGTCGGCTCCTCAAATTCGGTTATTAACTTTAGTCGGGAATCTACGCGCTTGTGTGTAGGTACCCAGAGAGGGCCGGAATTATCCGGATATAAGCGGGGGCTGTCAACAGCTACAGCCCCTTTACCTTAAGCTCAATGCGAGCCAGAGATCAGAATCAGTCGATAACCACAGGTTCGAAAGATTTCACCAGATCATCAACCGCCTTCATCTGTGCCAGATACGGCTCCAGCTTATCCAGCGGCAGCGCGCACGGGCCGTCACACTTGGCTTCTGCAGGATTCGGGTGCGCTTCGATAAAGAGACCAGCAATGCCCAGCGCCATACCAGAACGCGCCAGCTCAAACGCCTGCTGGCGACGGCCATCGGCGGAATCAGCACGACCACCCGGGCGCTGCAGTGCATGTGTCGCATCAAAGATCACTGGCGCCTGCTTTTTCATTTCGTCCATGCCCAGCATATCAACCACCAGGTTGTTGTAACCAAAGCTTGAACCCCGTTCACACAGCATGACCTTGTCGTTACCGGCTTCGGCAAACTTCTTGATGATGTGACGCATCTCGTGTGGTGCCAGGAACTGAGGTTTCTTCACATTGATCGCCGCACCGGTTTCAGCCATCGCAACCACCAGATCGGTCTGACGTGCCAGAAACGCTGGCAATTGGATAACATCAACCACTTCAGCAACAGGCGCCGCCTGATACGGTTCGTGAACGTCAGTAATCACAGGAACATTGAAGGTCTTTTTGATTTCTTCAAAAATCTTCAGGCCTTCTTCCATGCCCGGACCACGGTAAGAATTGATCGAAGAACGGTTCGCTTTATCGAACGATGCCTTGAATACGTACGGGATGCCCAGCTTTCCGGTCACCTCGACGTAGGTTTCACAGATTTTCATCGCCAGATCGCGACTTTCCAGCACGTTCATACCACCGAAAAGCGTAAACGGCTTGTCGTTGTTCACGTCCAGACCGGCTACGTTAACCGTCTCAATCATGTCTTTTATCTCCTGAAGTAAAATCCTGTTGAGTGCTCACACATTCTGGTTCAGAGAATAACCAGATTATCCCGGTGAATCATCTCGGGCTCTGTTACCGTTCCCAGCGCTTGTTCAAGTCCGGACGTCGGTGTTTTTAAAATCTTCTGCGCTTCGCTGATGCTGTAATTCACCAGCCCCTTGGCGACCAACTGCCCACGCTCATCACGGCATTCAACCACCTCACCGCGCTCAAAGCGACCTGTGGCTTTGCTGACACCAATTGGCAACAGACTGCGCCCGCCAGTGCGGAGCGCCTTCACTGCACCATCATCCAGCGTGAGTATACCGTGGGTCTTAAGATGGCCTGCGATCCATTGCTTTCGCGCAGCCACTGGCGCCTGCCCGGCTTTCAGCAGAGTGCCCACCAGTTCGCCCTGATGCAGGCGGGAAATAACATTATCTATGCGACCACCAACGATCAGGGTATCCGCTCCAGAGCGCGAAGCCAGCGTTGCTGCACGCACTTTGGTGACCATACCGCCACGCCCAAGCGCACCGCCGCCACCGGCCATCGCGGCGTATTGTGGATCAGAAGCCATGCCTTCGAAGATCAGCGTTGCGTCGGGGTTTGAGCGCGGGTCCGCCGTGTACAGACCATCCTGATCCGTGAGAATAACCAGCAGGTCTGCTTCCACCAGATTGGCCGCTAACGCACCCAACGTGTCGTTATCACCAAAGCAGATTTCATCCGTTACCACAGTGTCATTTTCATTGATGATGGGAACAACCCCCATATCAAGGAGAGTACGCAGCGTGGTGCGAGCATTGAGGTAGCGCTTACGGTCGCTCAGATCATCATGCGTCAGTAACACCTGCGCAGTATGCCGACCGTGTTTTGAGAAAGAGGTTTCGTAGGCCTGTACCAGACCCATCTGACCGACGGCGGCCGCTGCCTGCAGTTTATGCACTTCATCCGGGCGGGTCTTCCAGCCAAGGCGGGTCATACCTTCAGCAACTGAGCCTGAAGAGACCAGCACCACTTCATGACCGGCATTGAGCAGACCAGCAATCTGATCTACCCAGCTTTGCATACCCTCACGATTCAGGCCTTTGCCGTCATTCGTCAACAACGCACTGCCGATTTTAATCACCCAGCGTTTTGCGTCTTTCAGATTGTTACGCGAAGCCTGCCACTGCTCTGTTGTCATGCGTTACTGTCCGGCACGGATTAGTCTTTTTTCGGGTTATTCGTTTGTCGAATTATTCGTTCGTGTAGACGACTTCCACATCGTAGTCGTCATCATCATCGTCCTGCTTAGCAGCTTTACGCTCTGCCCGCTCCTGACGACGACGCTCATGCAGCGCTTCGAGATGCTCGCGCGCCTCTTCTTCGACCTGCTCGCGCTCGGCCAGAATAGCCTCAGCAAACTCTTCGTCTTCGGCTGCTCGTTCGCGACGCTCTTCCATATACTCCATGATGTCGCACACCAGCTTATGAGTACCGTCACGGTTGATCGCAGAAATACGATACACCGGACCATCCCATTCAAGCTTCTCAATAATTTCCTGGCAACGAGCCTCGCGCTCTTCTTCAGGCAGCAGATCAAGTTTGTTCAGCACCAGCCAGCGATCACGCAGCGCCAGTCCGGGCGAGAAGTTCTCAAGCTCACGACTGATGGCCTCTACGCGCTCTGCAGGGTCTGAATCATCAAATGGCGCCATATCAACAATATGCAGCAGCAGCTGAGTACGCACCAGATGCTTGAGAAAGCGTGTGCCAAGGCCAGCACCGTCCGCCGCACCTTCTATCAACCCTGGAATATCGGCAATCACAAAACTGCGGTATTCTTCGATGGAAACAACACCGAGATTCGGAACCAGAGTCGTGAACGGATAATCCGCCACTTTCGGCGTCGCTGCAGATACCGAGCGGATAAAGGTCGATTTACCCGCATTCGGCAAGCCCAACAGACCGACATCTGCCAGCACCTTCAGCTCAAGCTTGAGGTTACGTGATTCGCCCGGCTGCCCCGGTTTTGACTGGCGCGGCGCCTGATTCGTCGATGACTTGTAGCGCGTGTTACCCAATCCGTGGAAACCACCCTGAGCCACCAGCAGCTGGTCACCATGCGCGGTAAGATCACCCAGTACTTCGTTGGTGTCATCATCAATCGCTGTCGTACCTACGGGTACTTTCAAGACGATGTGATCACCCTTGGCACCAGTACAGTTACGACCCGCACCCGGACGACCATTTTCGGCCTTAAAGCGACGGGTGTAGCGATAATCCACCAGAGTATTGGTGTTCTCGTCGGCTTCAAGGTATACAGAACCGCCATCACCGCCGTCGCCGCCGTCCGGGCCGCCCTTAGGGATGAATTTCTCACGACGGAAACTGACGCAGCCATTGCCGCCTTTGCCAGCTTCTACAGCGATACGGACTTCATCAACGAACTTCATGGTAATAACGCTCTGGTTTGGGATGTACAAATAAAAACGCCCCAACTGCTATGCAGTCAGGGCGCATCAGCATATTCCGGTGCAATTAAGCCGCTGGAACGATGCTTACGGTCTTACGGTTGTTCTTACCTTTGACCTCAAACTTCACTGCGCCTTCAGCGGTAGCGAAGAGAGTGTGGTCACGACCGATCTTAACGTTTTCACCAGCGTGGAAACGGGTGCCTCGCTGACGAACGATGATCGCGCCAGCTTTAGCAGTCTGACCGCCAAACAGTTTTACGCCAAGGCGTTTACTTTCGGAATCGCGACCGTTCTTGGTAGAACCACCAGCTTTTTTGTGAGCCATTGCTTTACTCCTAGCTGCGAGGTCACTGCAACACTGCGGATGCGGCGGTGTTAACCGCGCGGACCTCTGAAATTAGTGTTTAGCCAGCGATGCTGGTGATTTTCAGTTCAGTGAACCACTGACGGTGGCCCATCTGCTTCATGTGGTGCTTACGACGCTTGAACTTCATGATCTTCACTTTCTTGTGACGACCGTGATTAACAACTTCAGCTGTTACTTTAGCGCCTTCAACCACTGGAGCACCGATTTTAACATCGTCGCCGTTACCAATCAGCAGAACTTTTTCCAGTTCAACGTTTTCGCCAGTTGCAACTTCCAGTTTCTCAACTTTCAGAGTCTGACCTTCTTCAACACGGTATTGCTTACCGCCAGTGACTACTACAGCGTACATAACTGTAATTCTCCGCTAGCACTTAGTGTGCATGACTTTTCAGTGCGTGGCCTTTGTCGCCGTTACTGACGCCATAGCGCCAGCCTTTCGCACTGCCTTTCCCTCTCGCTACTTTAGCCTGCTTCTATTGGCAGCACTCTGGCGTCCATATGGCAGGGAGCGTAATTTCGGGGCGCGAGACTATACCGCACTCCTGTTTTGGCCGCAAGTATGGAACAGGCCTTTTTCTTGACAGGGCGGGTCGGCCTCCCTAGCATTCGTTGCATTATAAAGCAGGCACCCGAATCCATGCATATTAAAGACGTACTTGCCACGGTTAACGAAGAGTTTCAGGCCGTCGACAAGCTGATCCACGAGCAGCTCGAGAGCCGAGTTCCTCTGGTTGAAAAAATCGCCGAATACATCGTCAGCAGTGGCGGTAAACGTATCCGCCCTCTTCTTGTCCTACTGACAGCGAAAGCATTCGATCGTGCCGATGCTGACGCAGTGAAACTCGCCACTGTGATTGAGTTCCTGCATACCGCGACATTGCTTCATGATGACGTCGTTGACACGTCTGATATGCGCCGTGGAAACCCAACTGCCAATGCCCGCTGGGGCAACGCTCCCAGCGTTCTGGTCGGTGACTTTCTATACAGCCGCGCTTTCGAAATGATGGTCGAGCTACGCTCTATGCCCGTCATGAAGATACTTTCTAACGCCACCTGCGTCATTGCAGAAGGCGAAGTTATGCAGCTCACCAACGTCAAAAACCCCGACACTACCGAAGCTCAGTACATGGAAGTCATCCACGGCAAAACCGCCATGTTGTTCGAAGCTTCTACCCATTCAGCGGCGGCACTGCTCGAATTAAGTGACGCGGATCGCACTGCCCTTAAAGAGTACGGTAAAGAACTGGGTATGGCTTTTCAGCTGGTCGATGATGTGCTCGACTACGAAGGTGATGCTGAAGAGATGGGTAAGAACGTCGGTGACGATCTCGCCGAGGGGAAAGCCACTCTGCCTCTGATTCATGCCATGGCACATGCGAATGAAGACGACCGACAGCTTATCCGCAACGCTATCCGTAAGGGCGGACTGGATGACATGAACGAAGTCCTGCGTGTTGTGAAAAGCTGTGGATCTCTCGACTATACGCGCCAGCAGGCTAATGCATGTCGCGACCGTGCTCAGAAGCACCTGGAAAACTTACCAGCATCAGTCGCACGCGATGCTCTCGCAGCACTGGCAGCCATCGCAGTAGAACGAACCACCTGACGGAGTAACAGATCACATGATGCGCGCAGGACTTTGGCTCTTGTTGTTTATTACCAGCATCCCGGCGCATTCCGGTCTGCTGGACGGCCTTGGCGGTTCGGATGATTTCCTGCCTGTCGAACAGGCTTTTCCGCTAGAAACATATACAGAGCCCGGCCAGATTACTGCACACTGGCAGAATGCCGACGGCTACTACCTTTATGAGCACCGTATCTATCTGACTCAGGGGGCGGTAAGAATTGACCCTGCCACCTGGTCTAAAGACGGCAAAGAAAAATACGATGAAGCCTTTGGTGACATCGTCGCCTATTACGGTCAACTGGAAGTCTCTTTTGACACCGCCAGCCTGACACCCGGAACCGCGACTCTCCATTATCAGGGCTGCGCCGATGCGGGCTTGTGTTACCCACCTCAGACCAGTGAAGTCGTCATTACTGAACCCGTCGCCAACCCAATCACTGATGCAGCCAGCACCGGCGATAGTGCGATTTCCAGCAGCCAGTCATCCGCCAGCAGCGACGACTCTTTCTTTTCTGGCCGCTCGCTACCCACGGTCATTGGTATCTTCTTTCTGCTCGGTCTGGGCCTGACATTCACCCCCTGTGTATTGCCTATGGTTCCCATCCTGACCAGTGTTGTACTGGGTGGAGGCCAGACCAGCGCAGGCCGGGGCTTCTGGCTCTCGTTTCTATACGTCACCGGCATGGCCATTACGTATGCCGCAGCAGGCCTGACCGTTGGTCTGCTTGGCGCTGGTGCCAACGTACAGGCTATGATGCAGAGTCCACCTGTATTAATCGGTTTTGCGATCTTTTTTATCGTGCTCTCGATGTCCATGTTTGGTGTGTATGAGCTGCAATTACCTTCGGGCATACGTAATCGCCTGAATGCGGCCAGCCAGAAACAGAGCGGTGGTCAGGCTGGTAGCGTTTTTATTATCGGCGTTCTGTCAGCACTGGTTGCCTCGCCTTGCGTCTCTGCACCTTTAGCCGGTGCACTCGCCTATCTGAGTACCACAGGTGACGCCACAAGCGGAGCGCTTGCCCTGTTGGCGCTCGGCTTCGGCATGGGAACGCCATTGATTGTCCTGGGCACTACCGGAGCCAGCGTTTTACCAAAAGCCGGAATGTGGATGGAGCGTATTAAGTATCTGTTCGGCATCATGCTGATTGGTGTGGCGATCTGGTTGGTCAGCCGATTATTACCCGGATATATCGTACTGGGCTTATGGGGTGCGCTCGCCGTCGGCGCAGGTGTTTCCGCTGGTGCACTGAATACCGCCAATGAAGGACCACAGCGCCTGATAAAGCCGGTTGCAGTGGGTGTTTTTGCTTACGGTATCATCGCGCTTGCAGGTGCTGTCAGCGGCCGTTCAGACCCTCTGAATCCACTCGGTCACGCTGAAGACGTTCATGTCAGCCCGTTTTACCAGACAGAGTCAGTTGCAGAAGTAAAAGGTCTGATCGCCGATGCAAACACACCCGTCATGCTCGATCTGTACGCAGACTGGTGCATTTCATGCAAAATTATTGACAAAGAAATCTTCGCGACTGACGAAGCGCAACAACGTCTGAGCCATGTACAGTGGATACAGCTGGATGTCACCGACAACACTGACGAGCATCAGACCTTTATGAAAGCTCAGGCAGTCTTTGGCCCGCCCACAGTGTTGTTTTTCGAGCCCGGTGCTGACAACGCCAGCGGCCGGATTATTGGTGAACGTGAAAAAGATGACTTCCTGCAGGAAGCACTCAATATTTCACCGGCCCCTTGAAATACATAACTGTCGCCTCATATAGGTAAAACAACAGGAGACAGTTATGCATATTACTTGCCCGGACTGCGGAGCCATCAACCGCATCCCAGACGAAAAACAGAATCAGCCCGGACAGTGCGGCAAATGTAAAAGTCCGCTATTCACGGGCTCAGTCACAGACCTGAGTGACGCGAGCTTCCAACGCTTTATTACAAAGAATGATTTGCCCGTTGTCGTCGACTTCTGGGCAAGTTGGTGTGGCCCTTGCCAGATGATGGCACCGATATTCAAGGATGTTGCCGCGGCTATGCCTTATCAGGCCCGCTTCGCTAAGGTGAATACGGAACACGCGCAGCTGACCGCTGGCCAGTTTTCGATACGCAGCATTCCCACACTGATGGTGTTCAAAAACGGTAAGGTGATCGACCAGATGGCAGGCGCCCTACCTGCTCAGCAGTTGAAGCAATGGATACATCAGGCTCTGGTTAAAGCCAGCTGATTCTGTGGCTGACGCGGTGAGTATCAGGCTGATTGCTCACCGCCACTGACAACAAACTCAATCGCCTGCATGACCGGCTCGAGATCTTCCTGCCAATCCATAGCCTCGTTGTAGAGACCCTCGAGGCTCTTCAGAAAATCCATCACCAGACTCAACATGCGCTCTTCATGCAGACCGAGAGTCAGGAGCTCCTCGCGCAGCTCAAGCTTAACGTCGTCCCGCTCATTCGCTGCACGAATCTTCATTTCATCCTGACGCTTCTGAACATCCAGCAGCGTGTGTTTAACATCAGACACAACATCAAGAAGACGATCTTTCTGACGCAGACGCTCTTCCATATTCAGGCTGCTCACGCGAGCGTCGGTAGCGCTAAGCACCACGGCCAGATGGTCTTTAATGCGCCCAAACCGCGCTTCGTCTTCATAGGGTACGTTTTTTATAAGAAGTGCCGTGCGCGGATAATTCACCAACATCCGGCGGCCGAACTCCATGATACGACCACCACCGTGACCGGACTGCATCAGATCTTGTTCAAGTGGAGAAGCCGCTCCCGAATGCGAAAAATAGTGAGGCCATTCATCACCTTCGAGCCAGCACGAAAAAACGGCATTCAGACCAAAACGCGAGAGCAGATTCAGTAGTGCCTGTGCCAGCTCATCAAGTTTCTGGCACATAGAGATCTGCTCCATGTAGCGCACGATTTCGCCCTGTTCCGCAGAGTGCGTCATGGCTTCAAAAGCGGCTTGCTTGGCATTTTCTTCCTCGTGGCTGAATAAACTACTTACTAATTGAGTTACCTATAAATAATGACCACAACCTGAAATTAGTCCAGACACAATGTATGGAATAGTACATCTGAGGAACTCATCTACCTGACACAGGTCAATGCCGTTACGTGCAACAGGGGTAATCTGAGATTATCCCAACAGGAGGAAACTTATGAACGTCGAACATCATGATTTACACCACGACTTCCCAGACATGGCTGACCAGATCCACGAGCTGAAAATGAAGGACCGGCATTTCGCCCGCCTCTTCGATGAGTACCACGAGCTGGACAAAGAAGTACGTAAGATTGAAGAAGACACCACACCCGCTTCGGATGACACCCTCGACGCTTTACGACTGAAGCGTGTACACCTGAAAGATGACTTGTACTCGATGCTGAAACAGGCCTGAATATAAGCGGAGCCTGTCGTGCCCCGCTTATAACGTGCCGGTCAGTTATTCAGCTGACGGGCACGCCGCTGACATCGATGCCTTCGGCCTGCTGATCAGCGTGATAGGAAGAGCGCACAAGCGGCCCGCTGGTCACACGAATAAAGCCCATCTCTTTTGCGATATCACCTAATTCTTTGAACTCTTCCGGTGTAACGAAGCGCTTCACTGGTGAGTGATCGCGACTTGGCTGAAGGTATTGGCCAAGGGTGATGTGATCGATGTTGTGCGCGCGCATGTCACGCATCACATCAACCACTTCTTCATTCGTCTCACCCAATCCAAGCATCAGACCTGACTTGGTGATGATCTCAGGATTACGGGCTTTGTATTCCTTCAGCAACGTCAGAGACCACTCATAGTTGGAACCCGGACGACACTCCTTGTACAAACGCGGTACCGTCTCAAGATTGTGGTTAAACACGTCAGGTTGAGTTTCCGTCAGGATATCGAGTGCGACCTCCATGCGACCACGGAAATCAGGCACCAGAACCTCCAACTGAATACCCGGACTATGCTCACGGGTCAGGCGAATGCAGTCGGCAAAATGCTGGGCGCCACCATCACGCAGATCATCACGGTCGACCGAGGTGATCACCACATACTTCAGGCCCATATCAGCAATCGCGGTCGCCAGGTTGACTGGCTCTTCGGTATCCAGAGGATTAGGACGGCCGTGGCCAACGTCACAGAACGGGCAGCGACGTGTACAGATGTCGCCCATGATCATAAAGGTTGCGGTACCGCCGCCGAAACACTCTCCCAGATTAGGACAACTGGCTTCCTCGCAAACGGTATGCAGCTTATGCTTACGCAGTTTCTGCTTAATCTCATTGATCTTCGGAGTCGCTGGAATGCGCACGCGGATCCAGTCTGGTTTACGCGGTATTTCTTCGGTCGGAATGACTTTAATCGGGATGCGGGCGACTTTATCTGCACCTCGCAGTTTTTCGCCCTGCACTACTTTGCGTCGTTCTGACATCAATTACTCCGGAGTCGTTTCATCAGTACCTGAACCGTCATTGGCTAGCAGGCGCTGTAAATGATAGTCGAGACGGTCGGTCACTGCGTCGAAACTCACTGCGCTGTCAGTTTCGGCAGTCATCTGCGTCATCTCCATCCCCGCATACCCACAGGGGTTAATCCGGCGGAAGGGTTCAAGATCCATGTCTATATTCAACGCCAGCCCATGAAATGAGCGCCCATGGCGTATTCTTAAGCCCAGCGAGGCAATTTTCCGTTCGCCCGTGTAAACACCTGGCGCGTCGCTGCGCGGCGAGGCTTCGATATTCCACTCTGCCAGAGTATCAACGATGGCCTGTTCAATAGCACTGACTAACTGTCGAGGCCCCCAACCGCGGCGGGCGATGTCGATCATCAGATACACCACCAGCTGACCAGGACCATGGTAAGTTACCTGACCACCACGATCGGTCTGCACGACCGGGATATCACCGGGAAACAGAACGTGCTCAGCTTTACCGGCCTGCCCCTGAGTAAACACAGGAGGATGCTGAAGGTACCAGAGCTCATCTGGAGTTTCGTCATTGCGTCCTTCGGTGAAGGCCGTCATGTCATCATAGACCGTCTGATAATCTGCCAACCCCAGCATGCGGGTCTGCATCAGATCACCATGCGTACGTTAGCGTGGGCCATCAGGTCTTTGTGGATATTAACCAACTGATCTTTACCCGTCGCGGTGATATAGAGGGTCACGGAACGGAAACGTCCATTCGAACTCTCCTGAATGCGGATTCGCTCCATGTCACAGTCTTCCGCATGAACACGGACAATTTCGACGATCACCTCTTCGTAGTTTTCCATCGCCTCGCCGACCACTTTGATCGGATAGTTCTCACAGGGAAACTCAATTTTAGGGGCTTCAGGTTGGCTCACGGCGGTATCTCAGAAGATAAACAGAACAATGGTTACATTTATGGATGCTGCCGCCTGAATTTTCAAGCGGCAGACATGAAAAGTGTGCTGCCAGTACGGTCAGCGGCAGCCTAGTGGCACCAGCTTCAGGCGAAGAGGCGCACGAAGAAAAGTTTGATGGATCCGATCAGACGTCCAAAGAAGCCCGACTCTTCAATATCCGTCGCTGCAACAAGATCATGCTTGCCCAGTTCTTCCTCACCCATCTTCAGCGTCAGCGTGCCAACACCCTGCCCGGCCGACAGCGGAGCTTCTGGATAATCAGGGCTAACGACTTCTGCGACTAACTCATCCCGCGAGCCACGCGGCAGGGTCATGTAAATGTCTTCAGCAACCACCAGGTCGATGGTGTCCTGCTTCGCCAGCCAGACTTTCTCAGTCGCCAGCACATCGCCCTTGCTGTAGAGCTTGTGCGTTTCAAAATAGCGGAAACCGTAGCCCAGAAGTTTCTGAGTCTCACGTGCACGCGCTTCTTCGCTGCGTGTCCCCATCACAACGGCAATAAGGCGAGTGTCATCACGCTTAGCTGATGCCGCGAGACAGTATCCAGCTTCTTCCGTATGGCCGGTTTTCAGGCCATCCACGCTCGGATCACGCCACAGCAGTTTATTGCGGTTTGGCTGGCGGATGTCGTTGTATTCGAAATACTTTTCAGCGTAAAGACTGTAATAAGTCGGGTGGTCTTTAATAATGTGCTTCGCCAACAAAGCAAGATCACGTGCCGTTGTCAGGTGGCCTTCAGCGGGCCAGCCTGTCGCATTCTCGAAGTTGGTGTCGAACATACCAAACTCCTGCGCGTACTGGTTCATCCACCCTGCAAACGCACTCTCAGACCCGGCAAAATACTCAGCGACTGCGATGGACGCGTCGTTACCTGACTGCACAATAATACCGCGCAGCAAGTCGATCATTTTCACTTCAGTGCCTTCACGGACCCACATCTTAGAGCCGCCTTTTTTCCAGGCGGTCACACTGATCGGCACCATGGTGTCTTCGGTCACATTGCCTTCAACCATTTCGTGAACAGCAATGTAGCTGGTCATCATCTTGGTCATACTCGCAGGCGGCAAACGCTCACCCGAGTTGTGCTCAACCAGAACTTCGCCGCTATCTGCATCCATCAGGATATAGGCTGTGGCGTCCAGGACAGGAGGTTTAGGGATAATGACAGCAGCAAGAGTCAGAGAAGAAAAGGAAAAGAGTAACGCAGAAATAAACAGACGGAATAAGTACATGGTTCGCTATCAGTATTGGCTGAATTAAAACAATAATGGCCCGGATTGTATCACGGCTGACGCGCTTGTCAGCGCTATCCGCTCATACGACCCGAGCCACAGGTATTGGTTCCACCCGAGGGAACCACGACCGGCATTTCCGACGGCTTACTGACCGACCTGCTTAAGCAGAGAAGAATCGCGCGGTGGGTGCAGCGCCACGATCGCAGACTCCCCAACGGCAACTGGCTGATAGCTGTGGCGCAGGCGGTATCCACGGTCAATGCGACGTGCGCAGAGAGTCAGGCGTACAGCCAACCAACGATAATCCGACTTACTGGCCGAATGAACAACCACCGAAGCGTCTTCGTCCACCATCTTCTGGCAGATATCGCCCATTTTTTCGGCAATAGCACGGTCTTTAGACTGGAGTGCCTGAGGTGGCACCGTATATTCAGCAATAGCGTCGCTCTCTTCTTTCGCCTGGGCCCAGAGTCGCGTGGACTGAGCCGTCGGTGTCTTCGCAGCGGCCTTCGGCGCCGCCAGACGTGGCTTAGGCGCAGGTGCCGGAGCAACAGGGTCCAAAGCAATATCATCGAGATCGATCGGTGAATTCAATACTGGCGACGAACTTGAGGCCTTCTGCTTGGCCGCGGCTGCAGCGGCAATCTGGCGCTGACGCTCCTGTTCTGCGCGACGCTGACGTTCCTGCTCTGCTCTACGCGCCTTTTCGGCGGCTTCGCGACGTCGTTTTTCTGCGGCTTCGGCAGCGGCTATCTTGCGTTGCTTCTCAGCTTCAATACGTAAACGTTCTTTTTCTTTCTCAGCTGCCGCAGCCAGCTCACGCTGACGGGCCTGTTCTTCGGCGTCGGCTTTTTCTTTCGCGGCGACGGCGCGGGTATCGACGCCAGAGCTTGCCTTAGCCTGATCCAGAGCACGCTGCTCATCTTCAAGGCCCGGCGTCAAAGCGGCTACTTTCCAGACGTTATCCAGATACCCCTGAGCTTTGCTCAACTGGCCCTTCTCACGCGCCTGCGCAGACAAGGCCACGTACGCCTCACCCCAGTCATAAGCGAGCGGCACCACGCGATAATCGAAAGGCGCTTCACTGCGGAACTGAGTTATTTTTTCCAGCGCATTGTTGCCTTCCGGTGACGAAAGACGTTTCGCTGATATGTCGTTTTTGATCTGCTGCAGCAGCTGATCCAATTGCTCAGGCGTTGCAGACCAGGCATTCGACACCGCGAGAAATGCGGACAAAACAAGCAAAGAAATCTTTTTCATGAAACACTTATTATCGTTGTGGTGAACCAGCAGTGAGGGGTAAGATGCAGACTTCTTATAACTTCTGTCAAGTTTCCTTTCTGCGTTTAGAGAGATTGCGCACATGCTGACGCGTTACGGCTCCCTGTTATTCGCCCTTCCTGCGATTACCCTGATTGTTGCCTTCGGCTTTGAATTAATGTCAGCCGGTCAATGTACCGATGCCGGGCTGCACTATGACTATACCAGTGGTGCCTGTTCAGAAGAAGCAGTTCCCCAGCTAAGCTACTACCAGCGCAACACCGTCTTTATTAACGTGATGTTATTGCTTTCTATGGCCGGTGCATTAGCCATGACCTGGGGCATGCTACTCAAAGGCATGCAGCCCTCAGATAAATAAGCAGCCCTCAAATCTTCAGAAAAGGCTGCTGTCAAAAATCAGAAGCGACTCAGCCGCAGCACTTTTTCCACTTTTTCCCCGAGCCGCACAGGCAGGGGTCATTCCGGCCGACATCGGGCGAGCGAAAATCGGTTTCTCCGGCAAGGTAATACCATCGCCCACCCAGCCGTTCAAAACGCGACTTTTCTTCAAGCAGAAGCCACTCACCATCTTCGTTAAAGGTGGCAATAAAATGAACCGTGCCTGTGTCTCCGTCGCTGCCTTCCTCCAGAATATCGAGCCCTGTCCACCGGGTATCGGCGGCGAACTCCAGGGTTTGCGGGCGATAGTCCTTATGCCAGGTAGCTAACAGATAATCGGCATTTTCCAGAGCGAAGGCCGAGTAGCGAGAGCGCATCAGTGCCGTAGGCGTCGGTGCGACTTCACCCTCATGGTACAAACCACAACAAACTCTGTAGTCTTTACCACTGTTGCAGGGGCACAAGGTTCCCGGTTGGGCCTCATTCAGACTCATTGCACACCACTGCGGGCTGCGCTCATCAGCACACCAATAGCAGCTCCCAGCTCATCGCTGCGCTGCGGATTACGGAAGGCTTCTAAAATCTGTTTACGCTTGCCCGGTAAAGTCATCAGATCGGCCACCAGAGCAAGGAATACATCCTGTCCTGCCTGAGCAAGTTTCTCGAGATACAGGCTCAGCGTGTCTCCTTCGAGGTCATTCCAGCAGCGACTTCCGACAGCACTGAGAATCTCGACTTCACTCGCCAATGGATGCTGCAACACCAGCTGCAAAACCTCCCGACGGTGGTTAACGCTGACACTCTGCGACATCGCGCGGCAATAGAGCGCGAGTGCTGTGGCGTCGGGCTGGCCTTTCATAGCTTCAGCCAGCGAGTCTATCAGGGCAATGGTCAGATTCACATCAGGTTCGGCATTCTCAAGAAAGCCCAACAGAACATTGCGCGGAACACTCGCACCAGCGTTATCCATTTCGGGTAGTGCCTTCTGCAACAGCTCGCTGTTATTACTTTCATCCAACCTGGCGACAACTTCAGCAATCCCTTGCAGCCCCAACTGCTGCCAGTTCTGCCAGCCAGTATCGCCGCTGAAATAAGCGCGTGCCGTCGCGTAGTACTGCGTCTCTGGCTGCTTCAGGGTTTTCAGAGCAATAGAGTGGAAGTAAGACATACGGTTGCCATCGGGCTTAAACGCACAAGGCGCCTCACCGTGATCTTTATCCGGATGCTGTACGACACGGAGCCAGTGCTGCAGAAACTGATCACGCGGTCCCGGCTGCAGGATATTCTGCTCATCCAACGGCAACTTCAGAAACCAGATATTGTGTTGCCCCGGTTCATCCGGGTTCCAGCTGAGAATACCGACCCAGGCATGACGTAGATAAGGTGTTGGATAAGGTCGGGCCAGATCCTCAATCGCTTCAAACTCGCTCAGGCCGATTTTTGCTATTCGACGTCCAAGATCAAACACGCGCATACGGGCGCCTGTGCTGGCAACAAACTGAGTGATAGACACAACCTTCTCCTACAGTAATTCAGGTGCGCATGGTATCAGGTTTTCGTTATCATTGAGTCTCAATCAAGACACCCTGAGGACCATAAAATGATGTTAATTGCAGCCATTATTGCCAGCTTCGTATTAGGAGCCGCGCTGACTGCATCCGTTCTGGGTAAGCGCTGGAAAAGCGCCGTCAATGAAGCACAGCAGGAACTGGAAGGTATGGCTGAGCGTTACAAAGCCCATGAGCAGGAGAACCGCGAACTACGCCAGAAGAACGCCGACCTCGAATACCAGATGGGTTCGCTTAAGAAAGACCTCGCGTATGAGCGCAGCCGCCATTCCGACGACTCTGCCAGTCATTGATCAGCGATGACGCTGATTAACCAGCACACTGACCACCAGTGCAATCAGGGTGGCAAAAGCGAGCAGTGAAGCAATAACGGGGAGGTCAAACGTATCGCGGAATGCCTCACCCAACCAGTACATGGTCGCCAGATACGCCATGCCCCAGGCAGGCGAGGAGATGGCATTGGCAAACCAGAACTGACGCGGTGACATACGCATAGCACCCGCTACCAGCGGCACCACAGGACGAATAGGCCCGATAAAGCGACCTGTCATAATGCTCCATATGCCCCAACGCTGAAAGAAAGCTTCACCGCGTGTCAGCCAGTGCGGGTGACGCTGAAAGAACCGCCAGCGGTGAACAGCAGGACCGGCGCGCTGCCCGAGCAGGAAGCTGACGCCGTCCCCGAGAAAAGCCCCAGCAGTGCCACATGCGACCCATAACCAGAGAGGGATATCCCCCGCGGCCGCGGCCAGAGTCAGGGCCAGCAACAGGCCGATTCCCGGCACCAGTAAACCCACCACAGCCAGTGACTCCACCATTGAAATACTGAAGACGGCGAGTAACAGCAGACCCGCGCCCCACTCAGAAACATTTATTTCGCCCAAAAATCCTCCAACGCGTACTTTCCGGCCAACACCTGTCCATTACGCAGGCTTTCGTCGATTTTGCATAGCATTTGCACGATTATTGACAGGTAAATGCATTGCGCCCCACGTAGATATACAGTTAACCTTCGTCCCACCAATATAAACAATAAGGAATGGCGTGCGATGAGCCCCGGCTCACGACACTCCCCCGGATACTACAATGAAGTCAGCGTCTACAGACACCTCGCGAATCAGCGTCAGTGCCCATTACACCGGTTACATCTGGTACAAACACGGCCTCTCAGCACGAGGGTTTGTCACCCGAGCCGGACAGTTTGCAAACGCGACTCTGGCTCCCGTCAATGCTCTGTTACGAGCACTCGCTGGCGCCGACATTGATATCTTCCTGCTACAACGCCACTCGGTCATTGATCATCAGGTCAAAGAACTGATTGAAAAAGAGGGCGTGACCCAGGTGGTCGAACTCGCGTGTGGCCTTTCGCCCCGTGGCTACCGTCTGAAACAAGCCTACCCGCAATTGCGCTACATTGAAGGTGACCTTCCTGGTATGGCAGCTCGCAAAAAAGCGCTTCTTGAAGAAGTAGGACTGGTCGAAGGACATGAAGTTCGCGAGTGCAACATCCTCAATGCAGACGGCCCCGCTTCGATCGGCGCCCTCCTGAGCGACCTGGATCCTACGCAGCCAACATTGATCATCACCGAAGGGCTGGTGAACTACTTTGAGCTGGATGAAATCCGTGAAGTCTGGTCGCGTATGGCGAGCGGATTGAAAGCTTTTCCGAAGGGATGGTACGTAACGGATTTATACCCTGACTTTGCCGAACATCCGTCTTATCGCTACGTAAAATTTGCGCAGAAGCTCGTCGGTCTTTTTACTCGTGGGCAATGGCCATTGCACTACCCTTCCGATACCGCCATCAAAGAAGGCTTTCAGGAAGACGGTTTTGACGACGTTGAGGTCCACGACCCGGCAAGCTTTTACGGCAAGCTGAGTCACTTGCCGGAAGTAAAAATTCAGACGCTGGTGCGCATCATTAAAGCGGGCATCAGTCGCTGAAAGCCGCCAACTGAAGACTGGTTTTCTGCTGTTTATTGAGCCGCTTAAGTAAGCGTTTTTCAATGGATTCGCTGTCTTCATCAGCATTGCGCGTTACCGCAGCGATGCTGATGGATACTTCAGCAAATGGTTTCCAGGATTGCTCCTGCACTTTGCGCTTAATCCGTTCCATCAGAACGATTGCGCCCTCTTCACCGCAATTGGGCAGAACCAACATAATCAGGTCATCTTCGAGCCTGAATATATCGTCTTCGCCACGAATCAACTGACGGATCTTTTTTACGAACTGCGGCATAAACTGAACCACAGAACGATTACCGTGCAAGTCTATTAACTGGCGATAATCATCAAGCACAATGCCGATCATGCTGACGCTCTGCCGCGTCGCTTCGCCCCGCGCCAACTCCCGCTCAAGAAGATGATAAAAGTGCTCCCGGTTATAGGCGCCTGACACCTGATCGGTCAGCGCCAGCCGCTGCAGAGACGCACCCTTCAACAGCGTCAGATAGGAAAAACACCAGGTCGAGAGCACCAGCAGAGAAAAATTAGTGGTGTAACGCACGGCGGTCTGGACATCCACCTTACCCCAGAGAATCACCCCCATCGCGCTGGCAACGAGAACATTCACCACAGTGGCATGCTGCATGGGTAAGCAGAAGTACGTAAACATCGGCATCGCGAACAGGTAGTGGATCATAAGATCGGGATACCTTGGTAATTGCAGCAGAGCTAACCCAGCAAGCGCTGCCACTAAGGGATAGTTCACCCACAGAAAAGAATCGCGATCACGATTGATATAGATGTACGCCGCACTGAACAGAAACGCCGGAATCGAAATCGCATTCGCCAGTACCAAAGAATACAGCCCCTGACGGTACTGATCGTAAATCAACAACAGCAAGGCGAAGGCCACCAGCGAATAAACGATAACCTGCAATCGGGGCAGCAGTTGCTCCTGCGGCGGCGTATTAAAGCTGATCATTGAGCTTTCTCTCTATCCGTTCTATCAGTACATCAACATCATCTTCCGGGCTGTACACATCGCGGTGCAGCCGGATATCGGCGAGCCCTTCGAAACGACCACTGCCTTCAAGATCATCCATCAGGTTCTCACACAACGCGTCTACAACGTTTTCGGTACTGTGTGGCAGCAATACAACAAAGACATCAGAATCCAGGCGGTAACAGGTATCAAAACGACGCAGGCAGCGCTTGAGGCGTTTGCTCAGATAGCCCAGGCGGCTTTCGTATTCCTCGGTTTTCAATACCTGCCAGCTGGCCGGTACCGCAATGCCAACCAGACTGAGCAGGTCAATCTGGCGGTCAGCACGGGTCATTTCCTTGGAAAGGTCGAGCCCCAATTGGTACTGGTTGTACACCTGCGTCACCGGATCGGTATTCACAATGGCGCTCAGACCATGATTGTGGCGATCATTGATCAGCGCATACATAACTGCGAAGGCGTAGCAGGCGCCGTAGGTGAACAGAATCTGCAGACGCAGATAACTGTCGAACTCGCTGATTACCATAAGCACCATGGCGGTGCTGTAAATCAGGGCAAAGTAGCTGGCAACATGAAAGGGAAATAAGAAGTAAATATAGCCGGGGACGAAGTAGACCCAGTGCACCACATCTTCGCTGCGCTGCATGCCGAACAAAGTAAACAGACACAACCCAAAAATCATCAACCATTCGGTCACGGGCGATGATCGCTGCTGACCTCGTAACAGAAGAATCAGTGCATACAACAACAGAGCAAGAGCAAATCCAGCAGCAACCGCCGCGAAGACAGTACGTGCTTCGACCAGATCCAGCACAGCGATGATGCTCAACGCCAGTGCTGCAAACAGACAATAAATAACCTTAACCTGCAGCACTACCAGACTGTGAAAGCGTGCTTTTTCCATGAATAACGGGTTCCTGACAAACTCTGACCTCTCGGCCTCCGCTAAACAGTGTAGTAGTTCGTGTATACTATCGCACACTCTGACTTACAGACTTTCCGTTTTAAGGTATTCCAGATGAACGTTGCTGACTATATGCAGACCCTTGGCCAGCAGGCCCGGACTGCATCCCGCGCTATGGCCCGGGCGTCCACCAATGACAAAAACCGCGCATTGCTCGCCATTGCTGACGAAATCAGCAATAGCCGCGACGCTCTGCGTGCCGCAAATGCAGAAGACATGGCACGCGGCGCAGAAAACGGCCTGGATGCAGCCTTGCTGGACCGCCTTGAGCTGACTGACGCGCGCATCGACACCATGATCGAAGGCCTGCATCAAGTCGCTGCTCTGCCTGATCCCGTGGGTGAAATCACCGACATGAAGTACCGTCCGAGCGGTATTCAGATTGGTAAAATGCGCGTTCCGCTGGGCGTTATCGGTATCATTTACGAAAGCCGTCCGAACGTGACCATTGAAGCAGCCAGCCTGTGCCTGAAGTCGGGTAACGCCGCTATTCTGCGTGGCGGCTCTGAGGCCATTGCCTCGAACAAGGCGCTGGCTGAATGTATTACTTCTGCACTGAACGCTGTCGGTCTGCCAGAAGCCTGCGTTCAGGTCGTTGAAACCACCGACCGAGAAGCCGTCGGTCAACTGATCACTATGCCGGAATACGTGGATGTCATTGTACCGCGCGGTGGTAAAGGCCTGATCGAACGCATCAGCCGTGACGCACGCGTTGCTGTGATTAAGCACCTTGATGGTATCTGCCACGTTTATATCGATCGCGAAGCGGATCGCAGTAAAGCAATCAACATCGCGATCAATGCCAAAACGCACCGTTACGGCACCTGCAACACCATGGAAACTCTGCTGGTTCACGCAGACATTGCCGGGACCATTCTGCCTGAGCTGGCCGAAGCCTATGAGCAACTGGGTGTAGAACTGCGAGGCTGTGAACAGGCGCGTGTAATTGTCTCCGATATGGTTCCTGCGACAGAAGACGACTGGCACGAAGAATACCTGGCACCCATCCTGGCTGTGAAAATTGTCAAAGATATGGACGAAGCCATCGACCATATCAACACCTATGGCTCTCACCATACCGACAGCATCATCAGCGAGAACTACACACTGGCTCGTCAGTTCCTGACTGAAGTAGATAGCTCATCTGTGATGGTGAATGCATCTACGCGCTTTGCCGACGGTTTCGAGTATGGCCTGGGTGCAGAAATTGGTATCTCCACCGATAAGATCCACGCTCGTGGTCCGGTCGGCCTCGATGGTCTTACCTCTCAGAAATACATAGTGCTGGGTAACGGTGAAATCCGTAAGTAACAACGCCTCTATTGCCATACTGGGCGGGACCTTTGATCCCGTCCATATTGGTCACCTGCGGATCGCAATACGTCTGCGTGATGCAGGTTTCGATCAGGTGTTACTGATTCCTAATTGTGTCCCCCCTCATCGTGATCAGCCTCTGGCAACAGGAGAACAACGCCTGCGTATGCTGGAGCTCGCGGTCGCAGAACTGAACGGTATTGCACCCAGTGATATCGAGTTGAGTCAGGGTGACACCAGCTATTCAGCTCGCACGGTCGCCCTGCTCAAGGAACAATACCCTCAAGCCAACCTCACCTGGGTTATGGGCACCGATGCCTGGAATGGTTTTGATCGCTGGAAAACACCCGAAGACATTCTGGCCCGGGCCAATGTACTGGTGATTTCGCGCCCCGGAGACCAGGCTCGCACTGATGGCTGGCTTGGGCAGATTCTCGACAAAAACCGCTGCCAGCTCAGTGAGTTACACGAGACTCAGCACGGAGGCGTCTGCCATCAGGCCTGGCCAGAGCTGGATATATCTGCATCCGACTTGCGTCAGGCACTCAAGCAAGGCGACAATATCGCCTTTCTGACACCCCAGCCGGTGTTGGACTACATAAAAGAACACCAACTGTACCGATAACTTTACCGACAGGTCTGCATGCAAACTGAGCAAATCAAAGAGCTCGTCATCGACGCTCTGGAAGACATGAAAGCACATAACATCACTGTGCTGGACGTACGTGGGCGCACGTCCGTCACCGATTGGATGATCATCGCCAACGGTACCTCTAACCGCCACGTCACTGCCGTTGCAGGCAATGTCGAAGAAAAAGCAAAACACGCAGGCCTGAAACCGAACGGCACAGAAGGCCGTGCTGCTGCTGACTGGGTACTCATCGACCTGATCGATGTGGTTGTGCATGTTATGACTGAACAAGCCCGCCACTTCTATGATCTCGAACGTCTCTGGGGAGAAACACCCGACGCTGGGCAGGCAGGACAGAAGGACGCATGAAGATACGGCTGCTGGCCGTTGGCAATAAAATGCCTGCGTGGGTAGAACAGGGTTATCAGGAATACGCGAAGCGCCTGCCACGTGATTGCAGCCTTGAGCTGGTCGAAATTTCTCCCGGCCACCGCGGAAAAAACGCCAGCTCCGACAAAGCCATGCAACAGGAAGCTGATGCACTCAAAAAAGCGATCCGACCGGGCGAGCATGTCGTCGCATTAGCTGTCGAAGGCAAACCCTGGTCGACCGAGCGTTTAGCAAAAGAGCTGGAAGGCTGGCGCAACCAGGGTGGCGATGTTGCCCTGTTAGTCGGCGGTCCTGACGGTATGACGGACGACGTACTGAGGCTGGCCAAGCAACGCTGGTCTTTATCCCCCCTGACACTGCCCCACCCGCTGGTCAGGGTGTTATTGTCAGAACAGATTTATCGCGCCTGGACGATTCTCCAGGGTCACCCGTACCACAAGTAAGGCTGGAGTATGTGGGAACAGTCGATCAGGGATAAGGCCTACGAGCGCAGACTCTTCCGCGCACGAGCCATCGTCGCTGCTGTTCTTGTCGTATCGGCGCTACTGACCCTCGCCTGGCGCATGACCTACCTGCAGGTCACACTGCACGAAAAATATCAGGACCTTTCTGAAAACAACCGGGTAAAAATACGCCCTATCGCACCTAATCGCGGACTGATCTACGACCGCAACGGTGTGCTTCTCGCTGAAAACATTCCTGCCTACAGCCTGACTCTGGTGCCCGAGAAAGTAGATAACCTCCAGGAGACTCTCGCCTTTCTTGATGAGCTGGTTGGCGTGTCTGAGCGGGATCTGGAACAGTTTGAGAAACGCTCGAGTTACCGGCGCCGTCCATACGAACCTGTGGTACTGCGTCAGCGGCTGAGCGAAGAAGAAATTGCCGCCATCATGGTTAACCGTTTCTATCTGCCCGGCGTTGATGTTGAGGCGCAGCTTATTCGTCACTATCCGCACGGCGATGCCTTTGCACACGTGCTGGGTTACGTCGGCCGGATTAACCAGCGGGATCAGGAACGCATTGAGGACGATGAAGAAAGCCAGCGCCGCTACAGCGCGACCTCCCATATAGGTAAAACCGGTATCGAAAGACGCTACGAAGATATTCTCCATGGTGACGTAGGTTATGAGCGTATTGAGACTAACGCCCGCGGACGCCTGCTCAGAACCATGCAGCGGGAAAACCCGAAACCGGGCACCGATCTGACGTTGCATCTCGACAGCCGGCTCCAGTTGCTTGCCGCAGAATTACTTGAAGGGCGCCGCGGTGCCGTTGTTGCTATCGAAGTGGAAACCGGCGGCATTCTCACGCTATACAGTAACCCCGGTTACGACCCGAACGCCTTTGTTACAGGGATTTCCTTCGATGATTACGAAGCGCTGACCAGCAGTCTCGACAAGCCACTCTTCGATCGGGCGACGCGTGGTACTTACCCACCCGCCTCGACCCTGAAACCTTTTGTCGGTCTTGCCGCTCTGGAAGCTGGCAGTACCACCTGGAACTATAAAGTGCGCGATCCGGGCTGGTTCCAGCTTGAAAATGATGACCGCTTTTATCGGGACTGGAAGCGCGAAGGACACGGCGTCGTCGATCTTGAAATGGCCGTGGTGGAATCCTGCGATACCTACTTCTACGACGTTGCCGTCAAAACAGGCATCGATGATCTCACGCCATTCCTCGGCCAGTTTGGCTTCGGCCGGGATATGTCGATTGATGTCATCTCGGCAGTATCCGGGATTCTGCCAGACCGTGAATGGAAGCGAGCCACCGGTCGTGGCCCATGGTATCCGGGGGATACAGTCAATCTCGGCATTGGTCAGGGCTTTATGGCCGTGACGCCATTACAGCTCGCAACAGCGACCGCTGTTCTGGCCAATAAAGGCAAATGGGAAGTTCCAAGACTGCTGGCTGCCGAAGACAATGTCCCGACGGAGTTTCCTCACGGCGATATTCCCGACATCACACTCAAAGATCCGTCCGACTGGGATCGCATGTTCACAGCCATGGATCACGTGATTACGGGTCGCCACGGTACTGCCCGCGCGTTGCGCGCCAACCTGGACTTCCCGATTGCTGGCAAAACCGGGACAGCACAGGTTGTGGGTATTGAACAGGATGCCGAATACGATTCGGAAGCCCTTCAGGAGCGTCTACGCGACCATGCCTGGTTTATGGCGTTCTCTCCGATAGAGAAACCACAGATCGCCATTGCCGTCATCGTTGAAAATGGCGAATCGTCCGGGCGCACGGCGGCTCCGATCGCACAGTCCATCATCAATGAATACCTGGGAGGCGCAGAGGGCTGATGGCCAGTACAGATTTCAGTCGCACGGTCTCCACGCCGTCACAGCATCATACCTTCGACCGCAGCGGTGCCTTTTTCGCGCGATTGCACATCGACCTGATACTTCTACTGCTACTTATTGCACTCGCCACCACCGGGCTGGCTATCCTTTACAGTGGCAGCGGTCAGGAAATCGGCATGGTGAAACGTCAGGCTGTGCACTTTGGTATCGGCACCTTACTGCTATTCATTACTGCCCAGATTCCACCGCGCCTCTACCAACTTATCGCGCCTTGGGCGTTAGCCGTAGGTACTTTACTATTGGTCGGCGTATTGGTTGCGGGGGTCGGCGCAAAAGGCGCTCAGCGCTGGCTGGACTTACCCGGGCCATTACCCCGCTTTCAGCCGTCTGAGCTGGTGAAGCTGGCGCTACCATTAGCGGTCGCCTGGTTTATGGCCAAACGGCCCGTACCGCCTCGCTTCCGGGATCTGCTTCAGGCTCTGGTGATTATTTTTATTCCGACGGTACTGATTCTTAAACAACCGGATCTGGGTACCTCGATCCTCATCAGCACGTCTGGCCTGCTGGTATTATTTTTCGCTGGCATGTCATGGCTGCTGATTTTTTCCATGATCGGCATAGTCGCGGCGATGGCGCCGGTTATGTGGTTCTTCGTAATGCACGCTTATCAGAAGCAACGTGTTCTTACGTTCCTGAACCCCGAGTCCGATCCGCTCGGCTCAGGCTGGAATATAATTCAATCGAAAACGGCGATCGGCTCGGGCGGTATTCATGGCAAGGGTTACCTTCAGGGGACTCAATCCCAGCTCGAATTTCTACCAGAGAGCCATACCGACTTCATCATTGCCGTCCTGGCAGAGGAGCATGGATTAATTGGCGTCTGCCTGCTATTAGCACTCTACGCCTTAATTATTCTGCGCTGCCTTTACATTTCCAGCCGGTGCGAAACTCTTTTCGGTCGACTGCTGTCTGGTAGCATGTCAGTCACGTTTTTTATCTATGTCTTCGTGAATATAGGCATGGTCAGCGGCATTCTTCCGGTCGTAGGCGTACCCCTACCACTGGTGAGTTACGGCGGAACGTCTGTCGTCAGTCTGCTTCTGGGCTTTGGCCTGATTATGTCGATGTACACTCATCGGCAAAGGAAATAACAGGGTTATTACTATGTTGAAACATGTGTTAGCTGCAATCACCTTGGCAGCTTCTGCGCCCTTCGCAGGCGCAGCCTACGACCAGCACGAACGTACCGACGAGTTCGTCGCCGAAGTGGAAAAGGAATACGGCATTCCGGCAGAAGAAGTACGCAACTGGCTGAAACAGGCTGAAAAGATGGATTCAGTGCTCGAAGCCATTCAGCGTCCTGCCGAACGCACCATGAACTGGGCGCGGTATCAGGATATTTTTCTGACAGAAAAACGGATCAGTGCAGGTAAGAACTTTCTCGAAAGCCAGGCTGATATTCTCGCCGAAGCTGAAAAGAAATACGGCGTACCGCCGGAAATTATTGCAGCTATCATTGGCGTAGAAACCTTTTACGGCACCCGCCAGGGTGGATACAGAGTGTTGGACTCGCTCTCAACACTCGCTTTCGATTACCCGAAACGTCCACTGTTCTGGCGCGAGCTGAAAGCCATGTTCGCCCTCGCCCGTGAAGAAGGCGTCGACCCGGGTACCATCAAGGGCTCTTATGCGGGCGCCATGGGCTATGGGCAATTTATCCCCACCAGCTATCTGCACTACGCTGTCGACGGTGATGGCGATGGCAAACGTGATCTGTGGGGCAACCCAGTGGATGCCATCCACAGTGTGGCTAACTATTTCTCAGAGCACGGCTGGAAAACAGACGAGCCTGTGACGCACAGAGTCACCGTCAGTGGCGATAAGTACGAACCGCTGGTCAATGTCAGCCGCAAACCACAGCACACGGTTGCAGACCTGACAGCCGCAGGTGTTGAGTTGCCAGTCGATATCGAGAGCGAGAAGCCAGCCAACCTGATGCGCCTCGAAGGTAAAGAAGGCGATGAATACTGGCTTGGTGAATATAACTTCTACGTTATAACTCAATACAACCACAGTAAGCTGTACGCCATGGCGGTGTATCAGCTCAGCCAGGCTCTGAGTGAGGACAAGCAATGATGCGTGGGCTGGCCGTTCTGGTCAGTCTTGTTCTGCTTCATGGCTGCGCAACGTCCCGTTATCAGCACGCGAACGATTTTACGCCGGCGCCAATCGCTGACATCAAGGCAATTGCTGATCCCGTACCGGTATCCGAACCGCGCAGCAGTCTGGGCAATCCGTCGCGCTATCGCGTGCTGGGTAAGGACTATAACGTTATGAAGGATGCGGAGGGCTTCACGCAGGAAGGCATCGCTTCATGGTACGGAATGAAATTTCACGGTCACGACACCTCAAACGGCGAAACCTTCGATGTCTACAAAATGACCGCAGCACACAAAACGCTCCCACTGCCGTCGTATGTAAAAGTTACCCGCAAAGATACCGGCCAGTCGGTCATCGTCCGGGTGAACGACCGAGGGCCATTTCACGAAGGCAGGATTATTGATCTGTCGTACGCAGCGGCCGTAAAACTGAATATTCATAACGACGGCACGGCACCAGTAAAGATCGAAGTATTAAAAGCACCATTATCTGAAGCCGTGCTATGGATTCAGGCGGGTGCGCTAAGTAACCCGAACTCAGCAGAGCGTCTGCGTAAGAAATTATCCGGGATTACTGCCAACGTAGGAGCAGGCGACTGGACAGTCGGTATCTACCCGAAAGAAAAAGACGACATCACCCTTCACAGGGTGCGCATAGGGCCTGTTCCTGAATCGGAAGTCCCCGCGTTAATCGAAGCCCTCAACGATGAAGGCATCACTCAGCCGGTTCTGCTCTCTCAGCATCAACTGGAACGCTGAGAGATCAGTTTTTTATTCGCCCGTACCGTGCTTTTTAATGTCTTTCTTCACCGCAATATAGACGCCGACAAAAAAAGCACAGGTAAGACCGACAATCGCAAGACCAGAGAATACAACTTCGTCCATAAACATAATAAGCACCTCGCATTGAGAAGAGACATCAGTGTTGTTTCAGTCTCAATATAGCGAGGCTGGTATAACCAGAATTGACCTGTATCAAATATGCTTACACAGGAATAGAGGACTCTCCAGCAGCTTGACCCAAGTCAGTATTCTTATCAGAACACCCGACTGAGCCCGTTACTTAATTGACGGAAATGCGGCAACCTTTGCACCGTTTTATGACACAAAAGCTGCCTTCGCACTATTACGGAACAGATTTAGGCTTCAACGAGTTGCCCACGATACATTTTCTGTTTCGCCTGTCGCACCCGTGACGAGTCGTCCATAAGAATTTCACTGCCACGATACACCTTCCGGCTTTCCTGCATCTGTGGCTCAACCGGTGGTGCCTGACTGGGCAAAAAGTCTTCGACCAACGCGAGAAGCTCAGCACTGACGCCGCTTCGCACCAGTACCCGCAAATCATTTTCGAGAGTATTTGAATCAAAGTGAATTTCGCAACCCACTTCGTCTTTAGCGATTTTTTTTATTTTTCGGAGTAACGCAATACTACGGCGGTTGAATTCCACCATAACTTCTTCCCCCTACAGATATACTTATCAAGAAGTCATTTGCAAGGGGTGTACCACTCCACGTGATTCGCAATGAGTCGCTAATAAAGCTTCTACGCGGCGCTCAAATTGCCGCGCAACCATATCCCAGGAAAGCTGTTCGGCCTGACTCCGGGCATCCAGCCCCATCAGGGTAGAATCAAAGCGTAAGGCAACACGAAGCGCATCAGTAAATGCCTCATCCGTTTCATCAGACGCAAGAGAGCCATCGACACCTGTCCGAACAAATTCTCTGGCTGCGGCCATGTCATACGCGACCACAGGTAACCCACTGGCCATCGCCTCGAGAGTCACCAGACCAAAGGTCTCCGTCTGACTGGGCATTAAAAAGAGATCAGCAGACGCGAAGCACTCAGACAACGCCTGACCGGTTTTCACGCCAGTGAACACCGCTTCAGAAAACTCCTCGGACAGAGTTTCACGTAGTGGGCCATCACCGACAATCACAGGTCGTATCTGGCGTCCTTCCCGACGCATTTGTCTCACGGCTTTAAGGGCCACGATCAGATTTTTTTCCGCTGCGACGCGCCCGACACAAAGCGCCACCTGCTCACCAGATTCAACGCCCCATTCCTCTCTCAAGGTCGCAGATCGATGTGCAGGATTAAAACGACGACAGTCTACGCCGTGAGGCAACCACTCAACGCGTTGCATACCTTCACTGGTCAACTCATTCACCATAGAACGTGATGGCACCAGGGTAACGTGCGTCCGGTTATGGAAGCGGCGCATCCAGGCCATAATCATGCGACGCATAACACCGAGGCCATAATAGCCACTGTAACGATGAAAATTAGTGTGAAACGCGCTGATGACAGGCAAGTTATATTCGCGGGCCATCGCGACCGCAGAAGCACCAAGCAAACCTTCCGTTGCAACATAAACCAGATCAGGCGGGTTGGCTTTCCAGTGAGACCTCAGAGCCGTCTTTGAAGGCAGGCCTAACTGAAGGTCTGGATACTGCGGAATGCTGATACCTTTTACCCAGACTTCATTATCCGGTACTTCCATGTCGACCCTAGGAGCTGGTCGTACAATGGTGACCTGATAAAGATCAGGATTAAGGTGAGTGAACAGGTGCTGCAGAGAATTCGCAACACCATTCACTTCAGGAAGATACGTTTCTGTAACGACACATATGTGACGAATGCTCATGTCATACCCGGCAATAACTACTCATAAGAGCTAGTTTGCCGGGCAATCAATGACAGTTTAATTACGCCTCAGCAGCTTCTTCGCTGAGTTTCGAAAGGCGGTAACGCAGCTGGCGTGGCGTCAGTCCAAGTACTTTGGCCGCCATCGTCTTGTTGCCGTTGCACTTATCAATAGCCGCGTGAATATCATCCAGCTCATTTTCCTGAACCCGCTGATAAGGACGCGCATAAAGTGTTTTGAAATTCGGCACAACTTGAGTCGCAAGAATGGTCGCAATCTGAGCACCAATAAAGCGGATCTCCGCAAGGTCAAGGGTGCCCGCATCATGTCCGCGCAGATCAACCACCATAACTGCCATGACAGACTGACGAATAGTCAGCGGGACCAGCAGACAACGCATAGAGCCAGAAAGAGATTCAAGCTGTGGATCAAAGTGCTCTGGGCGCTCACTGTTATCACCAATCGTCAACCACTCACGGCTTTCAAACTGACGGCACAGAGCATGCTGAACTGCAAAGCTGTAAACGCCGTTGCTGATGCCTGTCGAACAATACTGAGCTTTAAAACGGCTCGGAGAATCCGGTACGGCGATTGAGATATTGCTAAGACCTGTCACCTGAGTCGCTAGCATCAGCAACTGCTGAATAGCTTCATCATCGTGGTAACGACTTTCCAATACATTGGCTACTTCATTCACCCACGCTGATGGGGATGACTTGATGCCGCTGTCTTTACGGTATTCCTGGATATCTGCGATTTTGTACATAGGCTGCTCCTCCTGAATGCTTATGCTGTCGCAAAACCCGTACCAGCTTAATCGGGTCGAATTAAATTAGGCAAAAGACGCATAAATGAGCCTCGATAACCACGCACTGCAGCATTGCGATAGCCGACGCTGCAGCCTAACTTGTTGATGATGAAAGAATTTTTTCAGTGATGTGACAATCAGAAAAAAAACGCGACAACCACCTATTCCGTCAAGCGTTTGTGACACCCGGATAATTACTGCTTCATCCAGATGCAAAAAAAGAGCTTAACGCCCTTTTTTAATGCAGAAAATGATTTTATTCAGCCGGACACCTGTCAGGCGCACCCCGGATCATCGGTAGGTAAATAGGTTTTCTTTAACCAGGCCGAAAAACCTTTCGCAGCATCTTCCAGAGTGAATATTCCTGCAAGACGGTCACCTTTCATAATCAACACCGCATCAAAGTCATCCTGAACCATCCGATCAAGAACAACATCGAGGCGGGTATGGAGGTCTATGGCGGGAATCTCCCGGCGGCACATATCTAAGGCCGTCAGTTCGCTGATATCACTGGCTGGGTGCCCAGGGCTTCGTGCGAGTTCGATATCAGCCCACGTAAGAAGTCCCGTGACTTCATGGTGATTCATGACAGGGACGTGATGACAATGATGGACCTCCATCACGCGGGCGGCTTCTGCCAGGCTCGTGCTCTCTTCGACATGAGCCGGAAACGCCGTCATGAGTTCGGTAATGGTCGGCATATGACGCATTTGGGATGCTCCTTAGACGCCAATGCGCCCCAGAGTGTCGGTCAGTTGCCGAAGTATAGCCGAGATCGCCGGATGTTCATGTTCAAAGCGGATGACCTGCTCCTGTACCGCATCGCTCAATTCAGGTGAGCCTGCTTCATTACTCTCCAGCTTGGCGATGTCATCAGCAATTTTGAGCAACAGCTCGTGGGTTTCAGAGTCGAGTTCTGGGCTTTCTTTGAGGGTACGATGAAGGGATTCGAGCTGCTCGTTGAGAACCTGTTTGACCATAACCTTCTCCTTTTACTGGAAATGACAATGCTTTGATAATTTCAGCATTACTCAGTTCCAGTCTACTCCGTGAAAATAGTTTTCACACTATATAAGAAGTAAGGTAATGGCGCTGGTGGACGGACTCAGATCAATAAAACGCCTGAAAGCAGAACTTCATTCCGCATTTCTCGGCGAGCTGCTGCAGCACTTCCCTCAGCCCAGCATCGCCCACGTAGAGAAGCGTCATATCCCTGAGGCGACTGTCAGACTTAGACGGTAACACCTGTTTCAGGGCACTGATCAAAAGACTGGCATTCGCGGCAACAGGCATCCAGACAAGGCGTTCTCCTTCATGCTGCTGCAGAAAGTCCGTCAGTTGAGCATCGTCATTGGCTTTTTTATCTGCGAAATCGCAATGCAACATGAAGAGAGGGCTGGATTCGTATTCGGGATAGCGACTCAGAGCGTGCAATGCCAGAGGAAGTAAATCTGACACCTGTTCTTCTACACATTGCACTGTTTTGGCGCCGGGGTACTGCAACACAGAGACTGGCCGACCTTTTAGTGTGCGTTCAGAAATCGCTCCGTGCGTCGCTGTTTCTGTGATTCCGTTGTCTGCGCCCGGCAGAGTCGCGCTGTATGCGGTCATTCTCTTGGCTCCTGCAGGGAAACTGTGTCCCTTGCAAATGTAGTGATACATAAGCGTTACAAGGACTGTGCCACTTCAGACCAGACTGGACACTTCCAGCCAGAATACAGGAAAAGACGTTAAATCAGTTCTCCAGCACGTACTGCAGAATCACCTTAATCAGGTATCCCGCCATGCCTACGCCCAGACCCAGAAGGAGAATCATGGTTCCAAATTTACCAGCACCCGAGCGCCGACCAAGATCAAAAATGATAAAGAACATAAACGCAATCAGACCACCCACACCCAGGGTCATACCAATCTGCTCAAGTAACGCTGTGTCCATCCGGCAATCCCGACAAAAATAAAATTGGGCCCAATGGTACTTAAACTACGCCAGTAATGCAGCCCAGGCGTGCATGCTTGGCGGCATCAGGCCTTTTTTTTGCCCCGCAGATATGCGTATCATTGGCCGCAACAATCACACAGCTCTGATTACTTCGGTGAATATCCTGAAACTAAGCAGAGCGAATAACAATAAAATCATTGGGGATACTAAGATGCGCTTGATCGCAGTCGCACTGACGCTGTTCAGTTTTGCCTTCGCTGCGGAGGGAAAGGAGCTTCCAGAAAAAACGTTTTGTATTTTTGATCCGGTGGGTGCGAATGGCCCTATTTTTACCCGGATGCAGGACTTCCGCACAGCAGCTCTTGAATGGGGCATTGAAGCTGAACTCAAAGCGTACACCAACGAAGCCGTTGCTCTGGCGGACTTCCAGTCTGGTGTTTGCGACGGCTCACTGATCACCGGCACACGTATTCGCCCGTTCAACGTTTTCACTGGTAGCCTGGAGGCCGTCGGCGGTCTGACCAGTTATCAGCAGCTGCGAGAACTGATCAATATGCTGGCCCGCCCTCAGGCAGCCAAATATATGGTGGATGGCCGTTACGAAGTGTCTGGAATTATTCCGGGTGGTTCGGTTTATGTCTTCGTTCGCGACCGCGCCATCGATTCTGTTGAAGCAGCGGCTGGCCGCAAAGTAGCAACACTGGATTACGACCTCGCGTCTAAAAAGGTCGTCGAACACATCGGCGCTACCATGGTCCCGGCTACGGTCGCCACCTTCGCTCCGCGCTTTAACAATGGCGACGTAGACATCGCCTATGCGCCAGCTGTCGCCTATGAGCCGTTCGAAATGTACAAAGGTCTGGGACAGGCGGGCGGTATCTACCGCTTCTCTTTCGCACAGATGAATTTCCAGTTAATTACCTACAAAGACCGTCTGCCTGACGGCTTTGGCCAGGCTTCGCGGGAGTTTTTCGCCGAGCACTTTGACCAGGGGATGGAACACATCCTCACGGCGGAGCGCGGCATTCAGGAGAATTACTGGATCGACCTTCCTGACGAACAGGAGCTCGAATACCTCGATATGCTGGCCGGTATCCGTGACGAGCTGGCCGCTCAGGGCGTGTACGACACACAAATGATGAAGCTGATGAAGAAGCTTCGTTGCCGTGCAAACCCAATGCACCACGAGTGCGCTACCGACCTGCTCTTCTGAGCTATGCCCGCCGACTTTGACGTAACTATCATTGGCGGCGGGGTTATCGGGCTGGCGTGCGCACACGCGCTGTCTGCCGAACGTTCAGTACTCTTAGTCGAACAACACGACCTGTTTGGCAGCGAAACCAGTAGTCGTAATAGCGAAGTCATACACGCAGGGCTCTACTACCCTCCCGGGTCGCTCAAAGAATCACTATGCATTGCCGGTCGAAAGCAACTCTATGCATTCTGTGAGCAACACGACGTGCCTTATCGTAGAACCGGTAAGCTTATTGTCGCTCCTTCCCCTGATCACCCTGAACTGAATCGGCTGGAACAGAAAGCTCAATCGCTCAATATTCCGACAGAACGCCTGACACGGCAGGAAATTAACGAGCGTGAACCCCATGTGCGTGCCGAAGCGGCTCTGTTCTCACCGGAGACCGGCATCCTCGATAGCCACACCTACATGCTGCGTCTCCAACAGGAAGCAGAACGTCAGGGTGCGTTGTTAATGAAGCGTACCCGCTATCTTTCGGGTAAAGCAGAAAACGGCCTGTGGAATATCAGTTTACAGACCAGCGACGGTGAATTCAGAGTCACGTCAGAGCGAATGATAAATGCGGCCGGACTTCACTCCCATGATGTGGCCGCCCGCTCTGGCACAGATACATCACTGTTACCGACACTGCATTATTGTCGCGGCCACTACTTTTCGTATCAGGGGTCAGCCCCCTTCCGTCACCTTATATACCCGTTACCAGAGAAAGACCTCGCTGGGCTCGGTATACACGCGACTCTGGACCTCGGAGGGCAAGTACGATTTGGTCCGGACACCGAGTTTATGAGTGACCACAGCAGGGTTTATGAGGTCTCCCCCACCCTTAAAACCAAGTTCTGCCGAGCAATTTCATCGTATTTTCCAAATGTTGACGTTTCTCAGTTACAGCCCGCTTACGCAGGTATTCGCCCAAAACTCAGCGGTCCGGGCGAACCAGCCCAGGATTTTGTCATATTTCGTGACAATCGGGCGGAAGCCGCGTCATTACTGCATTTGCTTGGGATAGAGAGTCCGGGTTTAACCAGTTCTCTGGCGCTGGCCGATAAAATCACCGCCAGACTTTCAACGGAAACATGACTTTTGTGTAACATTGTGTGGCGAGTTCTTACATTGCGACTACACTCTTATTAATCGCAGCGAAATGCCGACGGTATGGGGTTTACATTTGTTCACCATAAATGACATGGCGGACACCGGAAGCCAGGGAGTAGCTGCTAATCTGAAAGTACGTTCAGAAAACGAAACCAATAAAGGGCGAACCATGACTCAAGCGATGCGAGTGACTGCAGACAACAATAACGATATCAGCACTATCCTATCGGAACGTGTACTGATTCCTGTTGGTTGTGATCACTGCGACAAGGAAACGGAAGTCAGTCTGGAGACTCTCAAGAGCACCAGTACTGTGATGTGTGAACACTGCTGCCATGTACGGCCATTCAGCAACGCTGAAATGAACATGCTCCTGGCGGTACTCGGTCGTGCGGGATACCGGGTACCCTAACGAATCTGAGCTCTGAGAGATCAGAGCTCTGGCTGCACCAGCATAGGAAGCAGCATACTCAGATAGCGCCGGAGAATCCTCTCTGGTGCATCACTGTCCCCCTCATCAAGCAATAACTGATACTCAACAGAATGCAGGATGGCCATCACGATGGCGGTGTCTTCCTCAACCATCTGAGATCCCATCAGCATGGTGATTTCCCGAACGGCCTCTGTCAGAGCCTTACGATGCATCAAGGCGAGACGTCGCACTCTGTCTTCGACAAATACCTCATAACGGAACGCCTGCTCGCTGATCAACATTCGCGTGTCCTCGGCAAGCTTACCCCTCGAGAAGCCGCTGAGGCTGGTCACTAAGCGCTCAATCGCCTCAAGCTGCTGTCGCGGGTCCGTCATGTCGTATCCGCGGATATCTCTCGCGGTGTCACGGAATTCCGAAGCAAACTTCTGCACGTACGCAAGCGCCCACTCGGTATACAGAGTAAAGGCATCCGCAATCAGCTCATGAATGTCTTTGAAATAGTAGGTCGTCGCAGCCAGTGGAACTTCTGCTTCAGCGGCTACTGCTCTGTGCCGGACACCCCTGACGCCATCACGAACAATGATGCGCATCGTCGCTTCAAGAATCTGCCGACGTCGCTGTTCGCTTTTTTCGCGACTGGTTCGTCGCCCCCGATATTTAAGCTCGGCCTTCCCATCTGGGGCAGGGCGGCTGTCATTATTATTATTCATTATTGTCCCTCGCTGAGGGCTATTATGGGGAATTACCAAGGGCGAATGAAGCACCGAAGCGGCAAGACATACGCTAAATTTCCGTCAGTAGCGGCAAGATTCGACGAAAACCACTCTTAGAGTCATCCACGATAGCGCTAAAAGTCTATATTTATCAGGCAGTTACATTCTTGGCACAGCCCATGCTATCTCCTATCAGAACAGGAGAATTAACATGTTGCTTAACGCGCTCACTAACTATCTGCAGAACCAGCCCGCCAGTTCCGACCTGCAAAGCCAGCAGGCCCAGGCGCCTTCCGGTGTATCCGAGCGCGCAGAAACCGGCTCTGACGATACCTCTCCTGCGCTATACACCGTCTCTGACCGCGCTGTGATGATGAGCGCTGTCGCTATGGAGTTTGATATCCACGCGCTGGCACCAGAGCAACTCGGGCAGTTTCAGAACCGCCTGCAGGAATACGGCCTGATTGATAACCAGGGTATTCAGGCACTGAGTATTGTGCACACTGCCCGCCTCAACAGTGAAGACGACGGCGCTGTTGATGCAAAAGCCATCATAGATAAGGCGTACCAGCAGACTCAGGAACCGGGAACGACCTACAGCCAACGCAAGCAGATTCACCAACTGCACACGCTCTTCAGTAACCTCGATTCGGCAACTCCGCAGCAAAAAGCTTCATAATTCATCAAGGATGGTACACTGGATCTCCCATTTTTAACGGAGACCCGTAACGTATGTTTCGTCCGCTTCTCGTGCTGACCCTGATTCCCCTCCAGACTTTTGCTATCACCAATATTGAAGAAAAACGCCGCGCCGCGGATGCCGACGGCTGGCAAAGCAGTGCCACTGTAGGGCTGGATGCACAATCAGGAAACACCAAAGAACGGGAATGGAATCTCGGACTGAACACCAGCTGGCAGAATGCAGAGCACCGCGCCTTTGGCTGGTATACCAGAACCTATGAGTCTGTTAATGACGAACGTACCAGCGACAATACCTTCGCGCACCTACGTTACGTACATGACTTCCGTGCGACAGTCGGTCAGGAAACCTTCCTGCAATACGAGCGCGATCCGTTCGCTGAACTGCAATATCGTTTTCTCGCCGGTGCCGGCGTACGCTTTCAGAAAACCTGGAAAGAAGACCAGCTGATTCGTCAGGGCGTTGGGGCTTTCCATGAGTCGATTAAAGAAGATAACGGCGCAGGCGATGAAGAAGCTCAGCTTACGCGTCTGAACCTATACACCCATGGTGAAACACCGCTGGGCTACAGCCATATACTGGGTACCGTGTACTTCCAACCGTCTGTTGACGATACCGATGATGTTCGAGCGCTGGCGCGCTTTAAAATGCGTTTGCCGTTAGCCAGCAACACCGATCTCAACTGGCAGTGGCAGACCCGCTGGGACAGCCGTCCGCCGGAAGGCGCTGAAGAACTGAACCATCAGACTCAGCTATCGGTCGCTGTGCGCTTCTGATCCTCACGCATGAAGGCCCGTGACGTTTATACGACGGGCCTTCATTCATCAGAGCGCTTCTTCCATCCACTCTTTCAGCCAGAACAGTGCATCGTCGTCTGGCGTCTGAGTTTCTGTCGCATCAATGGTCACACGCGGTACAGGCGCCTTGCCCTGCAACTCAATGAAACGTGCTTCCATCAAAGCGCCCGCCTGACAGAAGGTCATATCATAAGAGCTGTCTCCCAGGCAGATCACACCAAACGGACGACCATTCTGACCTGGAGCCTGTTCTTCCAGAGCAATATAGAATGGTGACAGGTTGCTTGGGATATCCCCCCGACCTGTCGTTGCAGTAACCACCAGAACCGCATCCCAATCACCACTATTTAATGCACCAATACTCGCTTCTGTATCGACCTGGGCCTGATGCCCTTCTGTACGCAATGCGGCAGCACATGCCTCGGCCACCGCTTTTGCTGTACCGCTGACCGTACCCACAGGAATATAAACTCTGGCCATAACACCTCCCGAAAAGCGCGGAGTATACCAGCTCCTGCAGATCTCTCAGTCGTCTGCTTTACTTATATAAGTGGCATGTCTTGAGTGAGGCACTATGCAGGATACATTAATCAACCGCATCGAATCGGCAGTCAACTCGCTGCTGGTACGCTTCGCGCCCGTCTGGTACGCAACCCAGTCGGTCCAGAACATGACACTGCCAGACTATGCGCCGCTCAATCCACTCAGCACGGACGCAAAGACCTGGTTTGACCTGCCTCCGGCACTGATGCAAACAAGTATTCTGCTGGTTGATGAAGCCCATGGCTGGCAAGGCCTGGGGAAAGAACTGGAGCACCTGGCCGTCCAGAAGCAGGTTCACCGGCCACTCTCAATTACCCGATTAACTGGCGCCAGAGAGCTGCCTTCCAGCGACGCTATCACCCAGGCACAGACACTACGGGACGCTGCACTGACTGATCAGGAGCTGGAAGCGCCAGAAAACGAAGAAACCTTTGATCAGCAGATGCGTGAATTGCCACGCACACTGACGGCCACTCACCGTGAGTGGGACGGACGCCTGCTGCTCACTTCTCACGAGCTGCTACCTCAACTGCTGCCGCTGATTCGCTATGCCGGCGCACGACAGCGGGATGCCATGGTGCCAGCGACGGTCACCATCGAAGGCATACGCCAGGAAGCCCTCGAACGCATAAGAAACAAGTATTGGTGGTTTCTGATGCACCCGCAGAGCGCCGAGGCGCTGGTTGTACTGTTGAGGCAATGTGGCTTCTCTGCAATCTCATCCGGGCCATTGGGTAAAGACGGAAAACACGCCTTCTTTTTCTGCAACAAGTCCTCACAAGGCCTGAATAAGGTCATCCTGCACCTGATGTCGTCCAAGCGCAGCGCCCAGCTGTCAGAGTTTGGGCGATTTCTGAGCAAGCACCGCCACCGCTTCCGCACGCCGTGATAAATTTGGTTACATTGCCGTATGGCGTTAAATGCCCTCTTTATAGTAAGGTATGGCGTCATCGAACACGTTAAAATTCGGCCAGTGATTAAAAACCACCGAATCGAACAACGTAACGCCCTGTGCGACAGGCATAACAATAAGACGGATATCCCATGATCAGAGGCACCTGGAGTCTGACGGACCCACTGGTACCGGTGAACATTCCGGCCACCATGCTGAAAGTCGGCGAAGATAAAGGCGTCAGCCGTGACGACCTTCTTAAAAATACAGGCATCAGCGCTGAAGTGCTGGATGACCCATCTGCACGCCTGACCTATCAGCAGCTGTTATTTCTGGCTGAGAACCTGATCCGTAACTATCCGGACGACAGTGTCGGCCTTGATCTCGGTGCAGCCATTAACATCAACCAGTTCGGTATGCTGGGCTACGCCATTCTCAGCTGTGCTGATCTGCGCAGTGCACTGCAACTGGGTATTAAGTACCACACTCTGGTCGACCCGGCGTTCACGTTTGAAGTAATGAACCTCGGCGATACTTCGGCTGTACGCCTCACCAGTCACATTCCATTCGATCATATCTACCGCATGATCTGTGATGTGTTTGTGGCGTCGTTCTCGACGCTGGCCCGCTTCCTCACCGGACGCTACGACGCTCAGCCGATTGAGGTACACCTCAACCACCCAGAGCCTGAGTACGCCGCACGTTACAGAGAATTCTTCGACTGCACGGTAAAGTTTGATCAACCTCGTACTGAGTTCATCATTGATAACACGGTACTCGACTTCAAACTGGTCATGGCCGACAAGGCAACAGCCGCCATGGCTGAAAGCCAGTGCGAAGAGATCCTTGCACGTATGGGCCCGAAAGAAGGCGTCATTGCCAAAGTACGCCGCATACTGCTGAGCAACCCCGGGCACTTCCCACCGGTCGACGACGTCGCCAGCCAGCTTGCTACTTCAACCCGGACACTCAGCCGTAGCCTGCAGGATGTAGGTACGTCGTATCAGCGTATTCTCGATGAAGTGCGTAAAGAGATGGCGATTGAATACCTGCGCAGCTCTAACCTGCCGATTGAAGAGATCGCAGCCTTGGTAGGTTACAGTGATCCATCCAACTTCCGTAAAGCGTTCCGCCGTTGGACACAGAACGCACCTTCGTATTATCGCGAAGGTAAATCCTGATATTTCAGTGCCCCTTCACCGGGGCACAAACCTTTTTAATCCCCGATAAAACAACCTTTCCTTTCGTCATCATAGCTTCACCGAGCTGAAACCTTTCTGTCATATCGCAATTGCAAAGTAGTGTATATGCACGAAGAACAGGCAAATGCGATGACACCAGAGCTATCAAGAATCACCATTGTGACCGAAACTTACGCCCCGGAAGTGAACGGCGTAGCGCACACACTGGCGACTCTGGTAACCGGCATGCGAGCGCGCGGGATTGAAGTTCAGATCATTCGTCCACGCCAGAATAAACACGACCACGGCGACGAGTATTCACTGACTCTGCCGGGCCTGCCAATCCCGGGTTATCCGGAACTGAAGTTCGGTCTGCCATACTACCGCCGTGTTCTTTCAGCGCTGCAGAAATTTAATCCTCAGGCCATTTACGTGGCGACCGAAGGGCCTCTCGGCTGGGCCGCCTGTAAGGCAGCAGAGAAGCTGGGTACAGGCGTTGTCAGCGGCTTCCATACGAACTTCCACCAGTATGGCAAACACTACCGCCTCGGCCTGATAGAAAACCTTGGCTACCGCTACATGCGCTGGTTTCACAACAATACAGCCGCCACTCTGGTACCCACACAGGCACAGGCCGATGAATTAAACAGCCACGGCTTCGAGCGTGTCAGTGTGATGGCACGCGGGGTAAACAGCGAACAATTCTCGCCTGAACATCGCAGCCAGGAATTGCGGGCCAGCTGGGGCGTTAACGATGACACGCCGGTACTTTTATACGTGGGTCGTATCGCTGCCGAGAAAAATCTTCAGCTTGTCGTGCGTACCTACGAAGAACTGAAAAATCAGGACAACAGCATTCGTCTGGTACTGGTCGGCGATGGCCCTGAATTAGAGAGCATTCGTCAGCGCCACCCAGAAATTATCTGTGCAGGCATCCGTCGCGGAGAAGAACTCTCCCGCTATTACGCCAGTGGCGATATTTTCCTGTTTCCTAGCCTTACCGACACCTTTGGCAACGTCGTCACCGAAGCACTCGCCAGCCAGCTTGGCGTCGTGAGCTTCGATTACGCCGCCGCCCACGAGCATACAAAGGACGAAGACAGCGCAATGCTGGCTCCGTTTGGCGATGAACAGGCATTTATCCGCGCCGCCCTATCGCTCAGTGAGCGTCCGAACCTGCTCAAACATATTCGTAAAAACGCCCGTGATATTGCTCAAGGCATTTCATGGGACAGCATTATCAGTGAGTTTCTGCAGCAACTGACTGCAGCTCAGAAAGAGGTAACATCGAATGGACATTATCAAGCAACGCGAAGCAAGAGCCGAGTTTCTGTTCCGCAGAGCGGATCACTTTGAACTGAGCCTCTGCCAGCGCCTCAATCGAATGGGGCACATGCGGGCAATCCGGCTGTTTTTTAAAGGCGTCAGTCGCCTCGGCGATGGAGTGTTCTGGTATTCACTGGCATTAGCACTGCCACTGCTGGCGGGCATGGAAGGCCTCGCAAAACTTGGCCATATTACCGTCGCTGGGCTGGTGTGCATTCTGGTCTACAGTCAGCTTAAAAATCGCCTGGTTCGTAAGCGCCCGTTTATTTCATTTCCGGACATTCACGCACACACAGCGCCGCTGGATAAATACAGCTTTCCATCTGGCCATACCATGAATGCTGTGAATTTTGCGGTACTGTTTACCTGGGCGTATCCACCACTCGCCTATATCGTTATTCCGTTCGCATTTCTGGTTGCACTGTCTCGCGTTATCCTGGGTATGCACTACCCCACTGACGTTGTTGTCGGTGCCGCACTGGGGATTATCCTGAGCTGGACATCACTGCTGCTGTTTCCGCTGGGGATGTTTGCGAACGTTCTTAATTAAGAGAAATAACACGAGAAGATCAGTCAGCTCGATGTACTATTCAGAGCTGACTGAATTAAAGAAACTTCCCTGCCATACCACACCTACCGCATAACGATTCTGACCATCAGCAAACGTCTGGTCTGAGATATATTCAGTACGGAACTGCACCTGAGGCCGCAACTGATACAACCAGGCCGCAGTAAAACGCTCGGGCGTATGACCCTCTTCACTTAACGCGCCCGCACCTTCACCAAGAGTCTCCGCAGCCGCACCGGTAAGCGTATTGTCCGTGACGAAACGTTCAGCCCGCAGAGCAATCGTGTGTTTGTTTAATGTCAGATACGGCTGTACCCAGACGGCATACTGATCGGCCGTGACGTCAGCTTCGCGGCTACCTGAATCGTGGAGAATACCTTCCATGTTCAACTGCGCCCAGGCGCCTTTTATGCCAACACGAGCAGAGGCTCCAACGCCGATACTGGCCCCTGCATGAACGCCCGTCAGATCGAGATCACCGGTGTAACGCACATCCGGAAATTGCACCGCCTGCTCACCCGGCGCCGCCACCGGTGTATGTTGATGCCCACCACCGTAACGGTGGTCTGCCCGCGAACTGGCCTGCGCCCGGTAATGCCAGGCGCCGATATTGGCATCGACAGAACCAACAGAAAACGAGTAGCGCGCAAAGGCATCCCACGCGCCGCCATCAGTACCATCAGTTGCAGGGAAGGCTTTTCCCTGCCAGATCTCTGCTCCAGCAGACCAGCCAGCCGTTTCGTGCAGCCAGATACGTATTCCCTGATCGTGAAAATGACGGCCAAAAAATACATCGGCAATTAACGAAGGTTCAGTAAATTTCGACGTCGACCTGTGCGCCAGCAGTTCGGGCGAAAATGCTGCCGACATCCGGCCGACTTCAACGACCCAGGGGCCTTTCACATCGCAGCAGACAAATCCAATACTTGCGTGTTCGATACCCACACTCTGATGACCATCGCTGCCATCGTGTGTGCTGACTCCCAGCTTAACGAAGGTATTTTCGTCGAGGCGTTTCGCTGCCATCACGGATACTTCATCCAGGCTTACACCCTGTGATACTGGCCATGCATCGCCGCCCATAAAGGCGCCCGGAATTTGCCAGAACTCATACTGATCGACCGGTGACGCAGAACGCCATGTCGTCATCACCGTGCCATGCACCTGCGTGGGCTCGCCCTCCGCTGGAATGTAATGGGCATACACCTGAGACGGTAAAGCCAACACGAGAGACACCCCCGCCGCACTGGCCAGACGCTTAGCAGGAGTCTTGGTTATCTTCATACAATATAATTCCAGCGAATCATTAACATTATCTGGCGCTTAGTCAGCGCGCCACGGATTGGAAAATCGAGGATCTGTGAGAAAGGCGTCGTCGGTCAGAGATTCAAGAAATGCCACCAGATCGCTGACCTCTGCATCTGTAATCTGAAAGGATACCAACACGCCATCTTTATACGGGCTGATACGTCCATCACCCGCATTATCACCTGAGGCAATCACCCGGCCGCCTGCGGCATAATTGCGGATAACGTCTTCCAGCGTCGCCACTGACCCATCGTGATTATAAGGTGCTGTGACCGCGACATTTCGCAAGGATGGCGTACGGAACTGCCCTATATGATCCGGGTTACCCGTGACTTCGTGGCGCCCGGTATTCGGGTCTGGGTAAGCGCCCATACCGTCAATGTTATAGAGGCCGGTATTGTGAAACAGCGGTTCGAGGAAAGTGACACCACGGTCTATGGTGGCATCACTGAAGTTATAGCCATCGTGGCAATGAAAGCACTCAAGACGCTCGCTATTAAACAGGGCTTCGCCGCGCTTCGCAGATTCGCTCATTTCGCCGCGATCAAATACGCTGTCGAACGACGTCATCCCTCGTACAAATGACGCAATGGCTTTGACAGAATTATCCCAGGCCAGCTCACCCAGTAACGGCTCCTCCTGCTCAGGAAAAGCTGCGGCATACATACGCAGGTAGGTTTCGTCTGCCTGAATCGACATCAGAATCTGTTCGAAATTACTCTCGTTAATGCCATGCTCAATGGGCGATTCGCCAAACAAGGGCAGCATGACCTGCTGCTCGATTGTGGCCAGAGCTGGGTTGCCCCACGTAAGATTATTAAAATACGCCGCGTTGGTCAGCGACTGGCTGTTGCGCGGATGCACCTCGCCAGTTGCGCCCAGCGGGTGCTGAACACCATCGCTGAACGCACGCGCTTGCTCGTGACAACTGGAGCAACTGATTTCACCATTAACCGATAAACGCGCATCGTAAAAAAGATGACGCCCGAGCTGGAATTTTTCTTCCGTCATCGGGTTATCGTCGGGCTCGTAAGGGAGCGGAACAGACGCTGGTACGCGCCAGTCAAACGCCGATTCACGCGCACCGGCATCATCGACGAATGTCTGGCTCTCTGTCTGGCAACCACTCAGAAACAGAGCGGCTGAAACAAGAGCGAATAACCTGGTCACGTTAATTCTGAACACAGCAAACACAGATCTGATCACTCAGCGGATTCTTTCTCACGTACGGAAAATACCGATTGTTCAGACTCTGCATTTTCACCCGTTCCCAAATCCAGGCCCAAGCCCAGATTAGCGAATACAGCCTCACACTCAGGGTCGGTCGTGCCCGACATACACCCCGGTGCACCACCCTCGTCCTGTGCCACACTGACGCCACTCACCAGCGCCGCGTAATCGATCACGATCTCAGCCTGCTCGACATCAATAGCACCAAGCTCAATCGTGATTTCAGGGCGGTTAGGATTTTCACAGGTTTCTGGCTCGGTGCCCGACTCCAGATCGGATACCGACACTGGGCAACCCGTGCTACCCAGGTGCATATTCCAACGATTGCCTGTGCGTTCGCCGTCTTGCGGGTCAGTCCAACCACCGACTGGAGCCACATCAATGCCCGTGAACTTATATCCGCCCTGCCAGTTCCAGCCCGCGCCAGATGCCCGCCCAGGATTACGCAAAGGCTCATCGGCCGCTGCCTGATCCTTGTGGTTCAGATCAAAGGGTACCCCCAAGGTGAAACGAATGGCCGCGACCGTTACGCCCTCTTCGACTGTTGCGATGACTTGCACACCATCATTAAAGTTCGGGTTAACATCGGCCTCTGCTTCGCACCCGAGAGTGTCACGAAAATCGAGTTGAGCTACCCGGCTGTTCTGTGACGGACTGGTTTCAGAAGCATCACTCTCACCTGAAGCGGTTGTCGATACATCATCAAGGCTCAGTTCAATCTCAGCGCCTGTGTCTGTCACCAACTTAAAATCGTGAACATAAAAACGGAAATCAACAAAACTGACGGTCGACGCATCGCTACCCACATTCAGATAATCTTCACCGCAAACAACATCAGCATCGCCCACCACGGCCGCAAACGGGATAGTCGCGGCAATCTCACGAGGGCCTACAATTTCAGTCGACGAGCTGCTGTCACCACCACATGCGGTCAAAAGCGCGGAAGAAGAGAGCACGGCTGAAGCAATCAGCGCAGTCGAGAAAAAAGACGTCGGAGCAGTAAACAAGGGGCGCACAGTGTCATCCTGTCGGTAGGTTACAAGTGCGACGGATTATAGAGACGGCGCCGGGATTGAGAATGCGACAGGTTGTCGCAGTTGGCCAGAGCCAGCTCTCAGAGGGAGTTATGAGAACTCAGAACAGATTCAGCTGCTTTTCACTGATCTGAGGAAAGCGCCCACCGATACCTAACAGGCGTACAGGCTTGTCTTCTCGCTTCAGAGCCTGAAGCAACAACCGCTGAAAACCCTCGGGCGTCGCCGATTCCTGAATATCGGCCATGGTGGTCTGAGTGAAATCAGCGAACTTCACTTTTACGAAAGGCGCCAGCGCTTCTGGCTTCCAGGGGGTTCGGCTTACCCTCTCCTGCCACTTCTCGTATAGAGCCGAGACCTCAGCCACGCACTCTTCATGGCGGGTCTTATCCTGAGCATAGGTACGCTCGACACTGACGGACTTGCGCTCACGATCCATACTCAACGGTCGGTTATCCTGTCCCCGACAACGCTGATATAAATGGACACCTGAGCGGCCAAAACGACGTACCAGTTCATTGAGATCCCAGCTTCGGGCGTCGTCGCAGGTTTCGATACCCAATACCTTTAAGCGCGCCTGAAACGCCGGGCCAATGCCGGGAATACGGCCAACAGGTAACGCCTTCACGAATTCATCCACTTCTTGAGGCGGAATCATCTTCTGGCCATCGGGCTTATTCCAGTCACTCGCGACCTTCGCCAGAAACTTATTCGGTGCACCGCCCACCGACACACTGATACCTAACTCGTGCCTGACGCGCTCACGAATCTCAGCCGCCACCTGACTCGCCTGCTGATCCGGGTCTAACTCAAGATACGCCTCATCAACCGATACCTGCTCAAGCAAGGGTGAATAATCACGCAGGATATTCATCACCTGAGCAGAGACCTCACGGTACAGCTCCATACGACCACGCAACAACACCAGATCGGGGCAAAGACGACGCGCTGTCGCCGTCGCCATCGCTGAGCGAACTCCAAATGCCCGAGCCGGATAATTACAGGTCGCGATAACACCGCGCCGGTCAGACTCACCACCAATCGCAATCGGCACATCACACAGATGCGGCTGCTCGCGCATCTCAACCGCCGCGAAAAAGCAGTCACAATCGATATGCAATACCTTACGGCCAGGCTCACTCATGGGTACGTCACTCCTGCCCAAACAGACGGGCAAATGCTCATGATAAAATACTGTATACATAAACAGTGTACTTGGCAACACCGTTAAATTCAGTGCTCATTTGCAAGATCAGAACAAAACGAGCATGCACACTATGAAACCTATCAATAAGAAATAACCTATTAAAATCAATCAGTTAACAATTCTAGTGGGGTGATAGTGTGCGGAATGTAAAGCCGATAAAGGTGTGCAAACGCGCATGCTCATTTTCACACTGGCAAAAGGCGTCGCCTCAGGCACTTTTCATAGTGGTGACAGGGGGTTATGCTCGAAACATCGAAAGGAACCGGCGCGTAAAACGCGCACGCTCACAAATAAACTGTTAAGCTTGGTTGTTGCGTGATGCGCAACATGCTATTGTTCCCTCATGATTAAATCATTCCGTCACAAAGGACTGAAACGGTTCTACTCGACTGGCAACATATCTGGCATCCAGCCGGATCACGCCAAGAAACTGCGTATGCAGTTGACTGCTTTGGAAACTGCTACGTCGGTGGACGACATGGACATCCCAGGCTTTCGGCTTCACCCATTGAAGGGGAAAGACAAGGGTCGGTGGTCGATTCGGGTTAACGGAAATTGGCGCATGACGTTCGAATTTCAGGACGGCAACGCCTACATTCTTGATTATGAGGACTATCACTGATGACTATGCATAATCCGCCGCATCCAGGTGAGTTCATTCGGGAGGTGTACCTGGAGCCTTTCGGTATCAGTTCCCGTCAGCTGGCTTCCAGTCTGGGCGTATCACCTTCTACTTTGTCTCGGCTGCTCAAAGGGGATAGTGGTATTAGCCCGGAAATGTCGCTTCGGCTATCCAAGGTTCTCGGGCGTACACCTGAAAGCTGGTTGGCGATGCAGGATATGTACGATCTGTGGGTGGCCCGAAACACGGTCAACCTGGATGGAATCCATCCTTTGGACTTCGAAGCAGCTTAACCAGTGGCTGTTGTCGGACGCGCCTGCGCTGGCGCTCCGACACGCCGCAAAGCTTAGGCGTTAATAGTAAGGAAACTTTAGATGCCGCAATACAAACTCTATTATCTTTCAGATTGCGACGATGCAAACTGGCTTAGATGTGAAACAGAAACTGAAGTAGAAATTGGGGATATATTGCGCCTCTCATGTGGTTTCTTTCACGTGGTATGTGCAATGAAGCAGCTAAAAAAGGAGATTCGACTTGATGTATCTAAGTCGTGCCAATCGCCAGAAGAGGCACTCTTGGTTGCAGAGCAGCATGGGGATTATCCAAAGCCTGGAAGTGAGCCTAAGCTATCTCCAAATGTCTTCGGTGTAAACGAAGTTAGAAAGGTCTGATCTATGCCAATCGAACCTTATTTCTCATCTGAAGTAGAGGCCAAGCGCGAAGCACTTCGGCTTTACAACACCAAGTACCTCAACAGTACCGGCGGGTTAGACTCTAGAGACGAGATTACAGAGGGGTTGGTTTTCTTTCTGTGGCTTGAACAGAATCACCCTAATGTACTCAGCTTCCCGTACAGCGGGAATAAAGAGCAGCTTGTCAAAACATGGATAGGTTGTGCTTAGTACTATTAACAAGCGGCCGTTGAGGCCACTGAAAAACGTGGCGGGATGCGCAAAAAACGCGCGCCCAAAGGCCGGGCGTTATGTGAGTTTTGAGCATGTACGATTTATTGCAAAACGTAATCCGGATATCGCCGTTACTTGTACTGATAATTTTATTTGTTCGCTTGAATGGCAAGAAATGGTATTGGCGTTCGTTTTTCGTCGTAGTCGTGGGTTGGGTAGCCTTTGCTGTATCAACCAACGTCTATTGGTGGTATTCATTCAACTATGCACCAAATGAATATGTGCGAACGTATGTTGCTCTAAAAGATGGAGCTCCACGTATATTTGGTACTTTCTTTGGCTGGGCTATAGCGTTGGTTTTTCTTTTCGTCGCTGAGATTGTTAGAGCTATAGCAATTTTTGGTTCTAGGTTTTTTAAACTCAACGGCAAATAATTCACGTAACGATCAACAGCATTAGCCACACTACATTACTGGGTCGAATTACAGTCATGATTGAAATGGTCGAGTTTTCAGGAGCATTTAGACTGGAAGCAACTCTAGCTATGAAAGCGGGGCAACTAGAAAATATCAGTAAGAGAGTGGAGTCGGTATTCCCTCTCAAGAACCATTAACAAACCGCTGAAATTTTTTATAGCCAAAGAAAGCGTGGCCGCCAGATTTTCTTTTTACGCTCGCTTCCCACCAGGAAAGTTTGACCTACCAATACCGACTGAAAGGAAAATTTTCGAGTATTATGAAATCGATTCTTAGAATTGCTGGTTTAGTTGGGGCTATTTCGTTTGTTTTATTCTTCGCAGTCCGCTTATATGCGGGTTGTTGTGGCGAAGTGCCTACTTCAGCTCAATGGTACGCCGCCAGCTTTGAAAGCATGCTCATGTCATTTCTGGATTCATACTGGTTACTAGTTTTTTTTCTGTGTGCCTGGCTCGGAATCTTAGCAAAATTAAGCTCAAACAGCGGCTGGAAGACCCTTTCTGAGAAGTACGGTATCAAAAGGCTGACAGGGGATCGCTCACAATTCCGAGCGATTAGTGGATATGTTGGGGAGGTCCGCTGCGATGGGTCATTGAAAATCGCGGTCACTACTCAAGGCCTTTACCTTAAAGTTCTCTTCCTATTCAAATTCGGTCACAAGGATCTTTTTATACCGTGGAGTGACATTACTATAAGTGTCGAAAAGAGAGGGCTGCTACCTGCAAAAGCACCTTTATTTCTGAGTCGTTTGATGGGGAGGCTTTTGCACAGCACTTATCTGAGAGTTCACCTTCAACACTTTCCTAACCAGAAACTCATACTAGAAGTACCAGATAGTCTCTTAACCCATATCCCTTCAGAGATCATGGAATCAACCGCAAAGCAGCTTTCGTAAGCCCACCACTGCAACACTGAGTGCCATCTTAAGCCAGTGTTTGACCTGAGATGTGATTCAGGCATTCTTTAGGCTGAGTTTTACAGCAACGTTTTTATGCGAGGCCATCATGAGCGAACCCGTAGCAGAGCCAAAGAAAGCCGAAGAATCCACCGACTGGGATGAGCTGTCATTCCTGGATGATATGGAGTTAGGTGAGATCGATCCTGAGTCCTATCAGGAGCAGGAAGACGATGGCTGCGAAGGCGGCGCCTGTAAGATCTGACGTAGCTTTGCACTTCTCCGTCTGCCCTGCGGTACAGACGGTCTGCTATAGTCGGCGTTCTGTTCTGGGACGCCACTATGCTTGATACCACCCATGCTTGATAAAGCCGTACAGGATGCCCTGATTCTTTGGGCAACCATTGATCCTATTGGCACGCTTGCCATATTTTCTGCCTTAACTGCGGGCATGTCTGTCACCCAGCGTCGTAAAACCGCGACCCGTGCTGTGCTGTATGCTGGCGGCGTTCTGATTGGTTCGTTGGTGATTGGTCAGGTACTTCTGACAGCCATGGGCATCAGTTTGCTGTCGTTCCAGTTGGGGGGTGGCATTATCCTCTTCCTGTTCGGTTTGCAGATGATCTTTACCGACAACGATCAGAGTTCGGGTAAAGAGCCTGACCATAATGTGGCCATTTTCCCGATTGCGATCCCAGCCACGGCAACCCCCGGCGCTATTCTTGCGGTGATTCTGCTAACCGATAACCAGATCTACCCGATTGCTCAGCAATTGGTGACGGGGCTTATTGTCGTAGCAACGCTGGCTATTACCTGGGTGATGATGTTTTTCTCAGACCGTATTCTTGCAGTGATTGGCAGTGGTGGTGCGTCTCTGCTGACGAAGATCATGGGCATGATTCTGGCGGCCTTATCCGTTCAGTTGGTGATGAACGCCATTGGTGTCGAGCAATGGGCAAATGTCGGCCCCTGATACGAGCCACTGTATCTGAACGAATAGACTCATAGCGCCATTCGTTGGCATTGTTAACCAGTAACAGGCCAGCATGCGTTTGCTGCGATTCAGAATATTGTAAGCTGGTTTTCAGTTTATTTTCTGATCAGCAGGGACGCCGCTATGACATCAAGAACAATCCATAAGATGCGCACCTTTATCGGTGTGTTGACTACTACCCTACTCCTTTCTGCCTGCAGCCATAACGGTATCTACCGTGGCAATTATTCGGACGAGTGTACCTTCAAGAAGGAAGGCGACTGCGCCGGGAACGCGCTTCAGATTGGCGGAACCGGCACAGACTATGAGTATCGCCTTGGCTTTATTGAGTACGATGATCAGGGCCAGCTATGGGCCCGCGAACAACAGGATTCGGTACTCGACCGCTACCTGAGGCTAGCAGGGATGCAGGATGTCATTGTGCTGACCTTTATCCATGGCTGGCATCATAGTGCCGAACCCGGCGATACCAATGTGGCTGAGTTCCGCGACATGCTGGCCTCGGTGTCGGCACAGGAAGCCGCCTCCAGCGCTCAGCACAATCGCGACCGCAGACCCGTGTTGGGGGTTTATATTGGTTGGCGTGGCGATTCTCTGGCGATCCCATTTGTGAATCACACGACCTTCTGGGACCGGAAAGCCACCGCTCACGAAGTCGGCCGTAAAGGCGTGACCGAAGCCTTGCTCCGCTTAGAAGAGCTGGTAAACGTAAGAAACACGTTTAAAGATGGCGAGCCACCGTCCACCAGCCGGCTTGTCGTCATAGGACACAGCTTCGGCGGTGCCGTGGTCTACAGCTCTTTGCAGAAAATCCTCAACGACCGCTTTATTAATTCGCGCAAGGGGAAAAACTTTGGAGGCAACGCAGAGGGCTTCGGCGATATGGTGATTCTGATGAACCCAGCATTTGAAGCATTGCGGTTTTCGTCGTTGCTGGAATTATCACAAGAACGATGCCGGGGTTATTTCCCCGGTCAGCTGCCTAAGCTCGCCGTGTTGACGTCTGAGACAGATCTGGCAACAAAATGGGCGTTTCCGGCGGGTCGGTTTTTCTCAACCCTGAACGAGCGGCACCGTGATATGGAGCGCTACGAGTGCCCGAAACCCGGCATGGTGAATCATAAGCCGGTAACCATTCCACAATGGAGCGCCGATAAGAACACCATCGGCCACTTTGAGCCTTACCACACGCATTATTTAAAGCCGCCGAAAGAGAACGCACCCACGACCTTTGATCTGGAGCGCGCGTATTTCGAGTGGTCAGCGCATGATCCGGAGCAGCAGGATATCTACACCACGGTGGATCTGTACAGTAAGCAGCGCACCACAGCCCGGAACCCTTATATGAATATCATTGTCGATGAAGCGCTGATGGACGGGCACAACGATATCTGGGGTGATCAGATCATTGGTTTTATCAGTGAGTTGATTACCGTCTCGACCACTCCGCAAGAAGTTTATGAAAAATTATTAAAAGACTGATAGGTTAGAAACCGGCTTATCTGTAACTCAACAGGAGACTTTTATGCGTCGTACCGCAACCCTTCTGGGCACCACTCTGGCACTGATGTCAGGTACTGCTCTGGCTGACGATTTTGCTGTTTCAAGTGACACCTTTGCCGACGGCAGCACCCTGGCGAATACTCAGGTGTTTAAAGGCTTTGGCTGTGAAGGGGAAAATATCTCTCCCGACCTGAGCTGGACCGCAGGCCCTGAGGGCACCAAAAGTTATGTTGTGAATGTGTATGACCCGGATGCACCGACGGGCTCGGGTTGGTGGCACTGGATTGTTTATAACATCCCGGCGGATGTTACGACTCTGCCAACCAACGCAGGCGTGACCGGTGGTGAAAACCTGCCTGATGGTGCCGTGCATGGTCGCTCAGATTTTGGTACTTACGGTTTTGGTGGCGCATGTCCGCCCGTGGGTGATGACCCTCATCGCTACATCTTCACCGTTCACGCCCTGTCTGTTGAGAAGCTGGACCTGCCCAAAGACGCCAGCGCCGCTCTGATCGGCTATATGGTGAACGCCAACACCATCGAGAAAACCTCGATCACGGGTATGTACGGCCGTTAATCCGTGAGTGCCAGACTCTATTGCAGCCTGCTAATGGCCTCTGCGTTACTGGCCGGCTGCTCGGGTTTTCAGGCATTACCTGGCCCGGGCAATCAAAGCAGCGCACAGTTCGAAAATCCGGATGTGCGCTCTCGTCTCTACGATGAATACCAGCAATGGCAGGGTACGCCCCATCGCCTTGGTGGTTTATCAGAGCGTGGGATTGATTGCTCAGGGCTGGTGTACGTTACGTTTCGTGATGAATTTAATACCCAACTGCCGCGCAGCACCCGCCAACAATCCAGTCAGGGTGTTCCGGTTTCGCGACTCTCGTTGCGCTCCGGGGATCTGGTATTTTTTGATACGGGCGTGAACTCCCGACATGTCGGCATCTATATTGAGCAGGATAAATTTCTTCATGTGTCGAGCAGTCGCGGGGTTATGGTCTCGTATCTGACCTCCGATTACTGGAAGAAGCGCTTTACTCACGCCCGGCGAGTGCCCATACACTAGCCTGTTCAGACATAGCAGCCCTGCGGTATTTCTGATAATTTGTCGCCTCTCGTAAATTCGTATTTATTCTTACTTTTATAAGCCTATATTTTAAGGACGCTCATGACCGATTTCGCCAAAGCCAAGTCTGAATTTCTTGATTCTCTGACCACCGATGAGCATATGTTTGCGTCGACACTGGCGTTTATCGAAGGCTGGTACGATTTCACGCCGACGGCGTTTAATAACGGTGGCGTGATCAACAGCGCAGACCAGAATCAGGGCAGCGCTAAGGTTTTTGCTCTGAGCCAGTTGCTGGAACTCGATAAAGAAACCACTCTGCGCCTGTTCGGCGAACACTACCGTGATGTGCTGGCCACGCCTGACGTGGATAACCACCACAACCTGCGTCGCGTTCTGCGCGAAGGCACCGATAACATCACCTTCGATCAGTTTCCGCTGAAGGCGAAGGCATGAACCGTCTGGTCAATAGCCTGCAACAAGCGACCTGGGCACAGCGTCTGGGCCTGCTGCTTGCCATTGCCAGCTATGTGGTGCTCTGGCCTGGGGTTACCGAGCCCATCATGACGATTAAGGCCAGCGTGAATATGTTTGGCCTCAAGGCAGAACTGTTCAACGAAACCCGTTCCATCTGGGAGACAGTGACGTCTCTGAATGAACAGGGTTATGCTCTGGTGGCGTTTCTGATTGTGACTTTCAGTGTGGTTATCCCGGTACTGAAAGGCCTGACTATTCTGTTCACCTGGCTGTGGCCCAGCGATCTGCGCTGGCGCATTGTCGCCGCGATCAGCAAGTGGTCGATGGTCGATGTGTTTGTGGTCGGTATTCTGGTGGCATTTTTAACCGCCAAAGCGACCGCTGAAATGCAGGCGACGCTGCTCGATGGTTTCTGGTGGTTTCTGAGCTTCTGTATTCTGTCGATTATCTCTGGCCAGCTGCTTGCGCAACATCGCTTGCCGAAATAGCCGGGCTTATATAAACCCGCCTGCCCCGCTAACGTTATTCAGATAACGTCTATACTGGAAGCCAACGATATAAATCCCAGAGGCTTCCAGTGACCATTATTCCGCTGAACCATATTCTTCTTAAAAGCCCGTTGCTGGCTGACGACATTCTGAAAGAGCTGACACTGGGCGCTCCCTTTGAAGATCTGGCCGCTGAGCATTCTGCGTGCCCATCGGGTTCAAACAAAGGGTTTGCCGGGAATCACGATGTGGACGATCTCCCCGAAGAAATGATTCAGGCCATGCAGGAATACGATGGTAGCAGCCCATGGATTGGACCGGTGAAGACGCATTACGGATTTCATATCATCCGCCCTGCCGACCAGATTGGGGAACTGCGCGAGCGCATCGATGACCTTCAGGCCACCGATGCTGCCTACGAAGAAAACAAAACCGAAGAAAATAAAGTCGAAGAAGACAAGCCGGAAAACGACCCGCAGGAAGAAGATTAATCCGGAGTCAACGCCCGTACTAACGCTTCCGACGCCGAGGCCGCGCCATAACAGGTCTGCACAAACTCCAGCTCCCCCCAGCATTCGAAACGCAGCCGTGGAAGGCTGATACGCCAATGCTGATCTGAGCTGCTCAGGCAGGTCAGGCCTTCGGTAAATTCATCGCCCAGCCAGTCGAAGTCGTACTCCGTCCATAAACGGAACACCGCAAAGGTGCGCGGCGCCGACAGAAAATCCCGATGCACTTCGTACACCAGCCAGTGCGGCGATACTTCATCACCGCGGGCAATCAGCAGGCAATTATCGGCCTGATCGTTAAGATCAGGCGTTGGTAATTTACTCATAGTCTCTCACAGGTACCTACTGTCATTCGGTATCACTCGTCAGGCTGGATGCCAGCCAGATCACACAGCACATCAATAAAGGCCTCACAGGCTACCACAGACGCGCTCTCATCCATGGTGTGGTACCCAGTTGTCGGTATCTGCAGAGTCGTACCGTCTACCAGGCCGCCAGATGCCGAAATAATGCGGCCCATTTCAGTCGAACCCAGTGACTTCGGCGATTCGCCCTGCGCTTCCAGTGCTGCGTTCTGCGCCTGAATGTAGCTGTCTTTATACTGGTAACTGATGCCCATGCGCTCACAGGTGTCGGCCAGTTGCTGAGTCAGCTCTTCATTGAAGGGCGCGTTAGCATCCCGGTGACGCAGCGTCAGAGTGTGCTCACGCGCAGTAGGCACATCCGGAAACGGGCTGGTGTCGACCACCACCAGCTGGTTGGTTGAGCCACCAAAGCGACGGAACCATTCCAGCAGATATCGCCAGCTACGACCGGCCTCTTCCTGCGCGGTAAAGAAGGCAGTGCCTTCAAACCCCAGTTCAAACAGGTACACCAGAATGGCCGCCGTCAGGACGTTATCCATCTGACCGGTGACACTGTCATCGGTAATGCGCAGGTCATCCTGAAACGCGACCGGCGTACCAGCAACCACATGCTCCAGGCCTTCAAGTTCGAAGATCAGGTTATTGCGGTGCGGGCACACGTACGTCTGGCGAATGCTGCCACGGCCACGGTACATGCCCGACCAGGGCTCGTAAGCAAAAACCTTCTCGTCACCCATGCGATCAACAATCAGCTGCATCAGTTCTTCAGAAACAGAATTACCCAACAGGTCAGAGCGACCGCCTGACACAAAGGCCGCGTACTGAAACTCGTTCGGGCCTGTACAGATCAGGCCATGACGGTCGATGTGGGCCGACAGCATTAAAGAATGCGGGCGCTTACCCTGCGCCACCAGTACGCCCTCGTACCATTTAACGTCGGCTCCGCGTTCTTCCAGCGCTCGCTGCAATACCCGGAAAAACGAATGCTCTGCCCCCACCACAGACGGCGCACGCGCAAGGATGGTCAGAAGATCACGAAATGATTGAGATAACACGGCAGTCCGCCTCTGTAGGTACTGGTTGGTATGGTTAAGGTGCGCAGATAGTTGCACCTGTGCCGTTCGAGGTAAAACGAGATTTATTTATCGTGCAGATAAGAAAATGTTACTATGAGCGCTCTCTTAGGGGAGTAATCTGCCGTCACGGCCATTCTGGCTGCTGATTCTGGTGTCTGTATCAACATAATTGAGCCTCAAGCTCATGGTGCAGACGTCCCGTCATCGGGATTGATGAGACCTGAGATAACGACACAGTCGCTGGGCGATGCTGTGGCGTTATCTTGTGCTCATCATCGCCCGGAAAATTTTTTATGTTTGATATTACAACCTTTAGCGCCTCGCCATTTCTTGCCTCTACCGTCGCTGTTGCCATCGCTGAAGTCGGCGATAAGACCCAGCTATTGTCCCTGCTACTCGTAGCCCGTTTTCGCAACAAGTGGGCGATCATTGGCGGCATTCTCCTTGCCACACTGCTGAATCATGGGCTCTCTAGTTGGGGAGGTATCTGGCTTGGCGAAAATATGGACAGCTGGCTGTCAGGTAGAGTCGCCAACTATGTTCTGGCCGGATCCTTTGCTTTGATGGCACTGTGGGTGCTGATTCCGGATAAAGAAGATGACGACGACGATAACTTCGCTAAATACGGTGCCTTTATCGCCACCACGCTGCTGTTCTTTATTGCCGAAGTCGGGGATAAAACTCAGATAGCTACGGTGATTCTCGCCGCTGAATTTCAAAGTTTTTTCTGGGTTACCGCGGGCACCACGCTGGGCATGTTAATCGCGAATGCACCAGTAGTAATCTGGGGGCAGTGGTTAATGGACCGATTACCGTTAGACCTGGCGCGTCGCCTCACTGCTGTCGTATTCCTCAGTCTGGCGGCCTATACGCTTTTCAGTAGCTGACTCACTGATCGTTACGACAAAGTTTTCTCGTTGTACGCCGTGATTTCCGGCGGGTATAAACGCGCCTCGCTTATTTGGATACCCGCCCGTGAACGCCGTTATTAACAGTGCTGTGCCTGCTCGTTGCCTTCCTCTGCTGAACACCATCATGGATGCACTTCGCAGCGATGGTTATGTTGTCATCGACGACGCCCTCCCCGCTGCACTTGCAAACGCATTGCAGCAACGGGTTGCTGAGATAAAGAGAATCGGGGACCTCAAGCAGGCAGGCATCGGACGGCGTGACGATCACACAATTGCGCGCAGCATCCGTCAGGATTCGATTCACTGGCTGGACAGATCCGAAGCGTCAGAAACAGCTTGGCTCACGGCTATGGAGCATCTGCGTGGCTACGCTAATCGAGAGCTGCTGCTCGGGCTGTTTGAGTACGAGAGTCACTTTGCTCACTATCCACCAGGCGCGGGTTATAGAAAGCATTACGACGCGTTCAAAGGGCAGTCAAACCGTGTACTGAGTACTGTGTTTTATCTCAACGAGAACTGGCAACCCGGGGACGGCGGTGAACTCGCTATTTATGATGCTGAGGATCAGCTAATAACCAGGGTTCAGCCCGTGTTAAATCGTCTGGTGATTTTTCTGTCTGAAGAATTTCCACATGAAGTGCTGCCCGCAAAGAATCATCGTTACAGCATTGCCGGTTGGTTCCGCGTCAATAATAGCCGGGACATTCTCAGCCTACCCGCATGAACACGGCACTCAGCGGGTAAGCCGGTTACATAATTCTCTGGCGGCTGGCCCGACTTGAACTATCCTCAATGGATAGTCCCTGTTTCGTGGAGAAACGTATGAATTGGCGCGATCTGAGCCTCACACTGAAGTTACGTATACCTTTAGCCGTTATTGGGGTTCTTCTGGTCATCCTCAGTGTGCTGCAACTAAATACTCTGAGCGGAGTAACCACCACATCTGAGCTGATTAACGGTACCTATACCCCAGCTCTGGATAAGGTACTTAACGCTGACCGCGACCTGTATCAGGCTCAGATCGCCGAGCGCACTCTGGCATTAGGCGGAAACTACGAAGGCCTCAAGGCGTCTCATAAAGAGAACCTGGACCAGGTCTATGATCGCCTCAATGCTGTCATCGACATGCAAGTGAATGACAAAACGCGGGTTCAGGCCGAAGCGTTTCTTGCCGCCTTCGCGAAGTGGCGTCCTAAATCAGAAAAAATGGTAGAGGACGTTACCTCGGGGCGAATTTCGTATGAACAGGCAGAGGCACTCAGTACAGGCGCGCTGGAAAAAGAATTTGAGGCCACCCGTGATATTCTGGATACCGTTGGTGAAAACCTGGCTGAATCTGCGGCGTCACTGCATGCTGAAGGCGTATCCTTGAATGAGGCCGCTCGCCGGAACCTACTGATTCTCACGCTTCTCTCGGTCGCGATTATCGTTGCTGTTATCGTATTCCTGCCGCCACTACTCACTCGTCCAATAAAACGAACCACCTCAGCGCTGGATAAGCTTGCCCGAGGCGAAGGCGATCTGACCCGTCGGCTCACGGTTGAAAGTAACGACGAAATTGGTGAAATGGCGAAGACCTTCAATAAATTCCTTGAGGGAATGCAAAGCCTGGTCACCAACGTGCAGACAGTATCGACCCAGGTACGCGGAACCACAGAGCAGCTCGAACAAGGTGCTCAGAAAAGTCAGGAAACCACGGCTCAGTTTGTTGCTGAGCTTGAACATGTGACTCACGCTAACCGTGAAATGGAACAAGCCATTGGCGAGGTCAGCCAGTCATCGACCCGTGTCGCCGAAGAAGCGACCAACGCTGAGAAACACGTCCGTGAAATCGCCGAACAATTCCGCAGTGCGGTTACTGATATTGCCGCCCTCGCCAGCAGCGTCAGTGAATCCGCCGGCGTTATCCGGGAACTGGAACAGGAAACCACAGGCATCGCCTCACTGCTTGATGTCATTAAGGGCATTGCTGAACAAACGAACTTGCTGGCTCTCAACGCTGCTATTGAGGCAGCCCGCGCGGGTGAGCAAGGTCGTGGTTTTGCGGTGGTTGCTGATGAAGTCCGGAGTCTGGCCAGCAAGACCCAGCAGGCGACCGAAGACATTAACAGCATGATCGATAAGCTACAGAGTGGTGTGAACCGCGCGGTTAACAGTATGCAGGGTGGCGAAGAAACCGCTGAGCGCTCTGTTGAAACTGCACGGGCCTCAGAATCGAACATTGGCGAAGTATCGGGCTCTTTAGTACGGATTAAAGATCAGGTATTACAAGTGGCATCAGCCATTGAAGAGCAGACGTCGGTCATTAATAACATCAACCAGAACCTGGCAGAAGCACGTAATATGAGCCAGGAGAATCAGGCGAGTACACGCCAGCTGGTCGATTCTGTCAATGTGCTTGAACAGAACACCTCTGATATGCGCAAGAGCGTATCGAATTTCACCGTCTGATATTTTAAGAACGGTGACAAAAAAGGCAGCCATGGCTCACTGCTGTCCCACAGTTTTGGGATCATATAACGAGCCTCATCTGAGGCTCGTTT
>NZ_CFHJLR010000017.1:0-67603 GCF_984348125.1 Thalassolituus sp. | reverse complement strand
CCAGTGTGGCTGATCATCCTCTCAGACCAGCTAGAGATCGTCGCCTTGGTGAGCTCTTACCTCACCAACTAGCTAATCTCACGCAGGCACATCCAATAGCGAGAGCCGAAGCCCCCTTTCCTCCGTAGAGCGTATGCGGTATTAGCAGTCGTTTCCAACTGTTGTCCCCCACTACTGGGTAGTTTCCTACGCGTTACTCACCCGTCCGCCGCTCGTCAGCAGATAGCAAGCTATCTCTGTTACCGCTCGACTTGCATGTGTTAAGCCTGCCGCCAGCGTTCAATCTGAGCCATGATCAAACTCTTCAGTTTAAAAGTTTTCGATCGGTGGAATATCCGATCTAATCTTGCTCAAGAATAAAACTGTCAACATTCACATAAATGAATTTTCGACGAGTTCTTACTTGAAATCTTATGTCTCCACAACATCTCAGTAAGCACCCACACGAATTACTTAATGCTAATTTTTAAAGAACGTTGCTTTGGATTCGCTAGAAGCTTTCTCTCAAAGCGGGCTGCGTATTCTACAGAAGCAGCTTTCGATGTCAACAAGTTTTTTCAAACTTCCTTAAGAGACGAACCTCTCAATTTTTGACATCCGACCAAGTCGCCGTAGCGTCTCAATCAGTGCGAAGCATTCTACCAGAGAACCTTTCGCTGTCAACCTTTAATTTTAAAAAAATCTTTTAAAATCAACAAGTTAAGAACCTAAATCAGAGCATTCCGAAGAGCGACTCTGTTGGATCAGGCGGCGCATTCTACAGTCTTTTCAGACTTGGTCAACACCTTTTTTTGACCCGTTTCCTGTTCGTTCTCAGCGCTGTGCTGGGTAACGATCAAGAGCGGCGCATTATAGAGATGCGGCGATTTGGGTCAACTACTTTCTGTAATAAATTTTAAGTAGTTACGCATACGCGTATACTCCCCCTGGTCCATTCAGAATGTGTTGTACCTATATATAGAAGAGAGTCTTGTGATGACAGAGAAGGCAGTCGTAATTTATTCCGGTGGCATGGATTCGTTCACCATACTTAACCGCGCTAAAAACGAAGGCTATGATCTATACGCTCTTACCTTTGACTATGGCCAGCGTCACAGCAAAGAGATTCAGTTCGCTAAGCGCGTCTGCGATGAACTGGAAATCAGCCACAAGATCATCGACATTACCGCGATCAATCAGTTACTCCAGAGTTCATCTCTCACGGCAGACATCGACATCCCTGAAGGGCATTACGAAGCCGCCAACATGAAGTCGACTGTCGTCCCTAACCGCAACATGATTTTGCTTTCTCTTGCGATCGGCTACGCCGTCGACATTGGAGCCAACAAGGTTTTCTATGGCGCACACTCCGGCGACCATGCTATTTATCCGGACTGCCGACCTGACTTTGTGCACGCTATGAACCGGGTTGCCAAGCTGGCCAACTACGAGCCCGTCGATATCGTCACGCCTTATCTTAATAGTGACAAGACCGAAATTCTTGCCGACGGACTTAAGATGGGACTGGATTATGGCAAGACCTGGACCTGCTACAACGGTCGCGACAAAGCCTGTGGCAAATGCGGCTCATGCACTGAGCGTCTTGAAGCATTTGCTACTAATAGTGCCACCGACCCTATTGCCTACGAGTCGGTGTGATGGCAAAGAATACCTACCGCGTTAAAGAGGTCTTCTACACATTACAAGGGGAAGGCGCTCAAGCCGGACGCCCTGCTGTTTTCTGCCGTTTCTCTAAATGCAATTTGTGGAATGGCCGCGAGGACAGCCGTACTGCCGCTGTCTGTAAGTTCTGTGATACCGACTTTATCGGTACCGACGGACACCTGGGTGGTGAGTATTCTGCAAGTGAACTGGTAACAATCATTGCATCGCAGTGGCCAGGAGAGACCTCAGGAAATTCAGTTCAGGGAAAGCCCTATGTCGTCTGTACCGGTGGCGAGCCAGCGCTCCAGCTTGATTCAGCGCTTGTCGATGAGCTGCATAAGGCAGGGTTTGAGGTTGCCATCGAAACCAACGGCACCCTGCCGTTACCGGACGGTATTGATTGGATATGCCTTAGCCCGAAAGGCGACTCCGAACTTGCCGTCATCAACTGCGACGAACTGAAACTGGTATACCCACAAGCAGATGCTCCACCAGAACGCTTTGATTACATCGTCGCTGAGCATTGCTACCTGCAACCAATGGCAGACTTCGAGCCTGTAGTGATCGCCAGCGACAAGCTTGAAGGGGCAAAAGAAGGTCTATCTGTTTCCAACACCCGAAAAGCCGTGGATTACTGCATGAAGCACCCAAAATGGAAGCTCAGCTTGCAGACCCACAAACTGCTCGGAATAGAATAAGGCCACTCAGCGTCACAGGGTAAAAGCGACCTTCGTTTTCAGCTCACCGGCTTCGTAGCGCCGGTGAACGTCTGCAACCGCACTCGCCGATTGCACCTCCGTTTCAGGCACCGTGATGCGCCCAGCATCGACTTCTTTCGCTAACCAGCTGAGAAAGCGGCCATGAGTCGCTCTGCCTTTACCACTCAGTAAAGGTAACAACATAAACACGGCATGAATGCTCAAGGCTTTAGCATGCGCTTGAGTCAGGTCGTAAGTATTACGAGCATTGATGGTTGCAACCTGACCGCCGGGAGCACAGGCGTATAACGCGGTCTGAAAGCTCTCACCACCAAAGGTATCGAGTACCTTATCGAACTTGCCGGCATATTCAGCCGCCTCTCCGTGCGACATTGCGGTCACATTAAACGAGGCGACCTGATCGCGGCGGATGTCATCACCGGCAGTGGCCGTGACAGCAACACCACGAAGCTTAGCCAGTTGCAGAGCCATCTGACCGACGCCGCCAGATCCTCCCATAATCAGGCAGGATTCATCTGCCTGTAAGTGCAGACGTTCAATCGCTTCAAAGGCCGTGATCGACACCAACGGAAGAACCGCTGCCTGCTCAGCTGTAACAGAGTGAGGAGCCAGTGCCATCAGGTCGGCATCGACCACGATGTAACGACACAGCGTCCCGCTACTGCCTTTTACTCCACCCGCACAGCCATAAACGATATCGCCTTCAGAGAAGCCGGTAACCTGCTCACCAACAGCTATGACCTCACCAGCGAGGTCACAACCGACCACACGATTATCCGAGGCAATTGGCGCCAGTCCAGCGCGGATTTTGGTGTCGATCGGGTTAAACCCTGAAGCTATGACCCTGACCAGTAGTCCGCCGGGCGCAACCTGCGGTGTCTCAAGTGAGGTTTGCTCCAGAACTGTAGGGGCGCCTGTTTCAGCGAAATACCAACCGCTGTTACTTTGCTGTCCGGTATTACTCATGGTGACTGCTCCCTAATAGTTGGCTGATGATGTCGCCTATGAGTTCATCATCTTTACGAGTACTCAGGTAACTCGCGAAAACCTGGCGTGTCATTTCAGGAACATCGGATACTTCATGCAGCTCACCACTTTCGAGGTAAGGTGCAACCATGGTCGCAGGTAAGTAACCGGCACCACCGTGCATCAGGATGCTGTCGAGAGCAATACGGCCAGTATTGGTTTTCAGCACCGGCGCCGCCATGCCTTTAAATTCCTGAGCGTGCTGAATACGGAATGACGTTCCCCAGTCGACCATCACGTAACCGAGCTCGGCGGCCTGGTTCCATTCAGAGCATTTTTCGGAAGCGACCATTACCAGAGGAACAGACATAACTTCGCGGGTAACCAATTCATCGGCTTTCGGGGCGTCAAACACTAACGCCAGATCTAACGACCGTTCAAGGATCTGTCTTACCAGCGCGCTACTGCTGTGCGCCATTGCGCTGACCGCCATACCAGGCCTTCGCAACAAAGCCGGGAGCTTCTGTTGCAGCACTGCGTCCCATAGATTCGGGGTAGCGCCAAGCGCGAACTGATAATGACGGTCATCTGCAATTGCTACTTCGTGGCGAATGCGCTGCTCGAGAAGCACACTACTTTCAGCCAGAGGAATGAGTTTCTCGCCTGCAGGCGTCAACTGGATGTTGTTTCGCTGTCGGGAAAACAACTCAACACCCAAAAGACCTTCGAGCTGGCGAATGCGGAAACTCACCGCAGACTGAGTCAGATAGAGGTTTTCAGCCGCACGACCAAAATGCCGGGTGCGTGAGACTTCCATAAATGTTTTAAGTAGATCCGTATCCATTTCAACCAGAAAACTTTCACGTAACGAGAAGATTTTTTCGTTTTACCACAGACACGCCCCTGACCATACTCCGCCCAACACAAAAGACCGATTTCTTTTGTGATCGACAACTTTGATGATGGCAGGTGCTTTATGAGTCAAATTCAAGCGAAAAGCTTTGAAACTTCAAAGAAATTCTTTGACGATGCTAACTTTCCACGTGGTTTTCAGCGCTCAGGTGACTTTACGCGCCAGCAGGCTGACATCCTCGAGAATATGGGCGATGCTCTGAAGTCGCTGCACGAAGGAACACGCGAAGCGGCGACCGATGAAGAAGTCCGCTTTGTTGACTTCTGCCAGCAGAAACTTGAGCCTATTAACGCGGTCGAACGCGCATGGGCCGCCTATTGCAAAGCGCTTGCTCGCAAGCAGATTTATTTTACAGCCTCCTCCTCAGCATCGGAGGCAGACTATGAGAACACGGAAACAGATGACTGATCATGTACTCGGCTTCATCGAAGCTGTAGAACTCCCGGACCTTGGCATCGGCTGCGACGCCAAGGTGGATACCGGCGCTGCTACCAGTAGCCTTCATGCTGACCATATTGAAGAGTTCAGACGCGATGGCGAACTCTGGGTGCGGTTTCACGTAAAGTTTAATAAACAGTCAGCCCGGATTGATCAAACGTGCGAAGCGCCGGTCGTCGAGCAGCGTGTGATCACCAGTTCGAACGGGCATAGCTCACAGCGTTATATTATCGGTACAGAAATGAACGTAGGTGGCCTGAGCTTTAAAACTGAAATCAGCCTCAGTCACCGCGGCAGTATGAAGTACCCTATGTTGATAGGCCGAAAGGCTATCAAAGGCCGCTTTCTTGTGGATGTCAGTCGCGGCTGAGCGAAGCATCTTATCTATTAATTTTTTCAGTCGTTGCTATGACCCATCAGGAACCCGTTATGAAAATTGCCATACTGTCACGCAGTGCCAGCCTCTACTCAACCCGACGTCTGATTGAGGCAGCCGAGGCCCGCGGACATGAAGTGCATGTACTGGATACGCTGCATTGCTATATGAACATCAACAGCGTTGACCCCAAAATGCACTATAAAGGTGAGCAATTAGAGGGCTTTGATGCTGTCATCCCTCGTATTGGCGCATCAATCACGTTCTACGGTACGGCGGTACTGCGTCAATTTGAAATGATGGGTGTGTATCCACTGAATGAATCCGTAGCCATCAGCCGCTCACGGGATAAGCTGCGTTCCATGCAGCTGATGTCGCGCAAAGGCATCGGCATGCCAGTGACCGGCTTTGCCCACAGCCCGGATGATATTCCTGACCTGATCCAGATGGTCGGTGGCGCTCCTCTTGTGATCAAGCTTCTTGAGGGAACTCAGGGGATCGGTGTCGTACTGGCTGAGACGAAGAAAGCAGCAGAAAGTGTGATCGAAGCCTTCCTCGGCCTGAAAGCCAACATCATGGTCCAGGAATACATTAAAGAAGCGTCCGGTGCTGACATCCGCTGCCTCGTCGTCGGCGACAAAGTTGTTGCTTCTATGAAACGTCAGGCTGCCGAAGGTGAATTCCGCTCGAATCTGCACCGAGGTGGTACGGCAACGGTTGTACGAATCACCCCTGAAGAACGGGCCACCGCAGTGCGTGCCGCCAAAACCATGGGGCTTAACGTCGCGGGTGTCGATATCCTGCGTTCAAACCATGGGCCGGTTGTGATGGAAGTGAACTCATCACCGGGCATTGAAGGCATTGAGTCTTCTACCGGTATTGATGTCGCCACTAAAATCGTGATGCATATTGAGAAACATGCGCGCGCGCACAACACCAAAACAAAGGGCAAGGGGTAAGCGTTTACAAACAGCATCCCCTCTCGTATAGTTCGAATGCGCCCCAGTAAAACCGGGCGCGGTATTTATCTGGGCAGCCATGGCTGCCCTTTTGCGTTCTGAGGAAGAAACACATATGCACGCCATCATGAATACCTATGGCCGTTTACCCGTCACCTTTACCCACGGTAAAGGCTGCTGGTTGTATGACACAGAAGGCCGTAAGTATCTGGACGCCCTGACCGGTATCGCTGTTTGTGGCCTGGGTCATGCGCACCCGGCCGTTACCGCTGCGATTCAGGAGCAGGCGGGCCAGCTCGTTCATACATCAAATCTGTACGGCATCGGCCGACAGCAGGAACTGGCTGAAAACCTGACCCGTATTTCGGGAATGGATAATGTGTTCTTCTCTAATTCAGGCGCAGAAGCCAACGAAGCCGCCATCAAAATTGCGAGAAAATACGGCCATCAGAAAGGCATTTCAGAGCCTGTCATCGTGGTGATGACCAAAGCTTTCCACGGTCGTACCATGGCAACACTGACGGCTACCGGCAACGCGAAAGCGCAGGAAGGTTTCGGTCCTCTGCTGAATGGTTTCGTACGTGTCCCATATATGGATGCCGATGCCATCCGTGCAGTCGTTCGCGCAAACCCGAATATCGTCGCGGTTATGCTGGAACCTGTTCAGGGTGAAGGTGGCCTGGCAACGGCCGGCGAAGATTACATTAAAGCTGTGCGTGATATCTGCGACCAGAATGACCTGCTGATGCTGGTTGATGAAATTCAGACCGGCAACGGACGTACTGGCAGCTACTTCTGCTACCAACAATTCGGCATCACTCCGGATGTTGTTACCACAGCCAAAGGGCTCGGCAATGGCGTACCTATTGGTGCCTGTCTCGCCCGGGGCAAAGCAGCCGAAGTACTGCAACCCGGAAGCCATGGGTCCACCTACGGTGGAAACCCACTGGCATGCGCCGCCGCAAATGCGGTAGTAACGACCATAGAAAATGAAAAGTTGGCTGAGAACGCAGCTCATATGGGTAACTACCTCGCCAGTGCTTTCAACGTGCGTTTACAGGACAACCCTCTGTTTTCCGAAATCCGGGGACGTGGCTTAATGATGGGTATTGTCCTGACAAAAGACTGCACCGAATTAATGGCAAAGGGCACCAAAAAAGGCCTTCTGCTGAACGTTACCTCAGGCAATGTTATTCGTCTTCTACCACCACTGACACTGACAGAAGAAGAAGCAGACCTGATCGTAGAGGGAGTTATGGAGCTGATCCATGAACTCAATGAATGACCCAATGGAAAAGACAGTGAGACACTTTCTGACGCTCTCGGACACCTCTCCGGATGAGCTCAACTGGATAATTGAACGGGCTATCGAGCTCAAAAAGAAGCAGCGAGCAGGAGAAATCTACGAGCCGCTGAAGAACAGAGTACTGGGGATGATCTTCGAGAAATCATCCACCCGTACCCGAGTATCTTTTGAAGCTGGCATGAGCCAGCTCGGTGGCAGCGCGATCTTCCTGTCGCCACGCGATACCCAGTTAGGTCGTGGCGAGCCCGTCGAAGACTCTGCACGTGTACTCTCGCGTATGGTTGATGTTGTCATGATCCGTACTTTTGATCATGACATTATCGAACGCTTCGCTGCCTACTCTTCTGTACCCGTCATCAACGCCCTGACAGACGATTTTCACCCCTGTCAGCTGCTCGCCGACATGCAGACCTATGTTGAGCATCGCGGTTCTATCGCAGGCAAAACAGTGGCCTGGATTGGCGATGGCAATAATATGTGCCACTCCTACATCAAGGCGGCGGTACAATTCGGATTCAATCTGCGTATTGCCACGCCAGAAGGCTTCGAACCTGATGCCCGCATCGTCAGCGAAGGCGGTGACCGTATTCAGCTGTTCAAAACCCCTGAAGAAGCTGTCGCAGGCGCGAACCTCGTCGTGACTGACGTGTGGGCGTCAATGGGTCAGGAAGAAGAGCAGGAAGAACGCATTCGCAAATTCCAGGCATTTCAGGTTTCTCCTGCTTTGCTGGACAAAGCAGCGAGCGACGTGATTTTCATGCATTGTTTGCCCGCGCACCGCGGTGAAGAAGTGACTGATGAAGTCATGGAAGATCCGCGTGCAGTCGTCTGGGACGAAGCAGAGAATCGCCTTCATGCTCAGAAAGCACTGCTGGAGTTTCTACTCTGCCAGGAAGAAGAGGACTGAAACTGTTCTCTGTGGCGCTCAGTGCAGCGATAACTGCTGAGCGCCTTCCAGATAGACCTGATTGCGGCCAAGGCGCTTCGCCTCATAGAGCATCCGGTCAGCCCGGTTAAGAACGTCCTCAGAGGCCTCATCCGGGTGATACTCAGCACCACCAATCGATACCCGCTGTTCCAGATCCACCTCAGAAAATCTGTGATTCTCGACCGAAACACGTATCCGCTCCAGAACGCCGGAAGCAGCTTCAAGATTCAGCCCTGACAGCAGCAGAACAAACTCTTCTCCGCCGTAGCGAGCAGCGAGATCAATTTCCCGGACAGATACACGAAGCAGATGGGCGAGTTCAGCAAGTACCTGATCTCCGATCCTGTGACCGTATTCATCATTGACGCGTTTGAAATAATCAATATCGATGAAGGCCACAACAAACGGGATCTCTTGGCGGATAGACAGAGCCCTCTGCTTTTCGAGAGTCTTGAGCAGATAACGCCGGTTATTCAGCCCCGTCAGTTCATCTGTGACCGCCAGTTCTTCGATACGGGCCAGCGCGCGCCGTAGCTCGGAATTTTTCTCGCCGTAGGCTTTCCTCAGAATAAAGAACTCGCGACCAATAAATGCATATACAAGCAGGCTCGTCATCAAAGCGACGCCGATAACCACTTCAAATTCTGGAACAAGCAGTTCACTGGCGCTGTAGTGGGTAGAAAAAATGACTAACGAATAACTAACAACTGTGAACAGAGAAATACCAACGAATCCCCGTCCCGAAAGGCGGAATACACCAAAAGGCATTATGTTGAGATAACCCAGAATCATGATTCCGCGCAGTTCAGGGGCCAGAATCATTAGCCCAGACATGTAAAGAATCACGAGCGCCATCACTGGCATTGTCATACTGGGATCGGAAGTCTCCATTGCTCTGCCCGAGTAAATGTACCAGGCAGTAATTCCATGGACGACAAGATAGAAAAATACCATGGCGCCGAACCAAGCGTTCGGCGACGCGCCGTACTGAATACCAAAGCCGACGTAGTAAAGAATGCTGAATAGAAGAACACCCGCTGCAGCCAGGCTGTGCCGGCGTAAAATATCCTTTCTTAGCTGCCCCATAAAGGCTTCCCAAAGTATCTTGTCTGTCAGAATAATGGGTGACGGCGCCCCCCGCCAGAGCCTTTTACATAAGGACAACAATTCCGGTCCGATTCCATCCTGATTTCCGTTATAACCACGTCATGCTGGGCGGCACAAGCGTCCTACAGCATCTTTCCAGCCATCGTACAGTTTGTCCCTTTTCACTTTAGAGATTTTTGGCACAAAGACCCGCTCCGTCTGCCACAAACCTGCGACTTCATCCAGGCTCTGGTAGACCCCGGACTGAATCCCCGCGAGATACGCGACACCCAATGCAGTTGTCTCGGTAATCTGGGGCCTTGTGACCCGTACCCCGAGCACATCGCACAAAAACTGAACCAACCAATCATTCTTCACCATACCGCCATCTACTCTGAGTTCAGCGGCTCTGGCACCATCGCCTTCCATCGCAGAAAGCAGATCACGGGTCTGGTAACAGACCGCCTGCAACCCAGCAGTAACCAACTCTTTGATTCCACTATCCCGACTGAGACCGAAAATGGCGCCCCGCGCATCCGGATCCCAGTATGGCGCTCCCAGGCCTGCGAATGCAGGAACCATATAGACTGGATTTTCGTAACCCGTTTTCTCTGCCAGAGACTGACTCTCCCTGGCGTCCTTAATCAGCTGCAAGCCATCCCGGATCCACTGAATCGTCGCACCTGCCATAAAGATCGACCCCTCGAGAGCATAGGTCGTTTCGCCGTTGATCCTATAGGCGATTGTCGTCAGCAGGCGATGCTTGGATGTCACCGCCTCACGCCCAGTATTCAGCACCATAAAGCAGCCAGTCCCGTAGGTGCTCTTGATCATCCCCTCAGAAAAGCAACCCTGACCGATCAAAGCAGCCTGCTGATCACCGGCCACGCCGCCAATCTGAACCGCTCCACCTAACCAGCCGCTCAGAGTTTTGCCAAAGTCTGATGCGCTGTCCTGAACCTCAGGAAGCAGTGGCGCTGGGATATCAAACAAGGACAGCAGATCGGCATCCCAGCACTCTTCATGGATGTTATAGAGCATGGTGCGACAGGCATTGGTTGCGTCCGTTAAGTGAGAGCGCCCGCCTGTCAGCTGCCAGATCAACCAGGTATCGACCGTGCCAAACGCCAGCTCACCCGCTTCAGCGCGCGCTCTGGCCCCCTCAACGTTGTCCAGTATCCAGCGGATTTTGGTGGCCGAAAAATAAGGATCCAGCAAAAGTCCGGTGCGCGCTGATATCTCATTTTTCTGGCCTTCCCACTGACGACAAAGATCCGCGGTTCGTCTGTCTTGCCAGACAATAGCAGGATACACAGGTTCGCCAGTCTGCCTGTCCCAGATCAGCGTTGTCTCCCGTTGATTAGTAATACCAATCGAAACAATATCAGAGGCTTTAGCACCCACTTGCTTAAGAACATCGCGCGCGCACTTCAGAGAGGTTTGCCAAAGATCTGAAGGCGCATGCTCGACCCAACCTGGGTTCGGAAAATGCTGTTCAAATTCTTCCTGTGACTGCGCAATCACTTCACCCGACAGCCCAAATAATATGGCGCGACTACTGGTTGTGCCCTGATCAAAGCTAAGCAGATACTTCGACATACAGTGAGATCCAATCTGACTAAAACTCCAGACTAACTGCTCCACGAAATCGCTTCCAGATATGTCAGTAAAAATGCGGCATATATGAATAAATTAATAGATAGCGCTAAACTGTCATGAAATATTCTCAAGAATGATCTCTATGCTTGATATACGCCATCTGAAAACGCTCATTGCTCTGAGAGACAGCGGGAGTCTCGTCGATGCTGCCCGGCGCCTGCATCTCACTCAGTCGGCCCTGTCGCATCAACTCAAAGATCTTGAGTCGCGTCTTAATACCCGTTTGTTCGAACGGAAATCACGCCCAATCCGTTTCACACGGGCGGGCCTTGAGGTACTGCAACTCGCTGATAACGTCTTACCTATGATTCAACGCACAGAACAAACGCTGAAGAAGATTGAAGCGGGGCATGATGGACGACTCCACATGGCGATCGAATGTCACAGTTGTTTTGAGTGGTTAATGCCAGCCATCAATCAGTTCCGCGATCACTGGCCCGACGTCGAGATTGATCTCACAACCAGTTTCCATTTTCAGCCACTTGAAGCACTCAGGCGAGGCGACATTGATCTGGTGATTACGTCAGACCCCGCAGACGATCCCGTGGTCACGCACATCCCGCTGTTCAGATACCAGTCGGTTCTTGCAATCGCTAACCAACACCCCCTGGCCCAATACGAGTGGATCAGTCCGGAGCACCTGAGCGAGGAAACCCTGATCCACTATCCCGTTGACCGCCGGCGCCTGGATATTTTTGAACGTTTTCTTGAACCCCATGGCATTGAGCCTTCAGCAACTCGGGAAACCGAATTAACGCTGATGATGATTCAGCTCGTCGCCAGCGGCCGTGGCGTCGCCTGCCTGCCGAACTGGGCGCTTCAGACCTACCTTGATGCAGGTTTGATATCCGTACGGCCGTTAGGTAAAGCTGGAGTCTGGCCTGTGCTATATGCAGCCATCCGAAAAGAGCAATCCGGAACTCAGTATCTCAAGGACTTCATCGAGACCGCTGCAGAAAGCTCATTTGCGACATTGAAAGGAATAGTTCAACCGGAAAGCTGATGTAACAAAACCGGCCCAAAAAAAAGGGCCTCGACAAAGGAGGCCCAACAAAACGACACAGTGTGTCGCAACATTCTCACCACGTCTCCAAAGGATACGTGCGCTTATAGTGACCTGTATGAAGCAAGTAATCTATAGCTGGAAGGTGACTATTTGTAACGTTATGTTACAAGTGTCTGGAAACGTACCGACTCACGGCTCTATTTTGTCCTGCATTGCAAGTCGTGGCCAATAACATTGTCAGTCTGTGTGAACGCGCGGCCAGATTAAACTGAAACGCGCGCCACCAAGCTCATCGCTGCGCCCCACCATCGCGCGCCCGCCATGCCAGTACATAATCCGGCGCACAATCGATAATCCTAGGCCATAACCACCAGAAGCGCGGGTCCGGCTGTCATCCAGGCGAGCGAACGCGCTGAAAACACGATCCCAGTCCTCCTCCGGAATTCCAGGGCCATCATCTTCGACATCTACACGACAGATATCGTCCGCTACGCTGCATCGCACTTTGACGCGCCCTTTAGCATAACGCCCTGCATTACCGACCAGGTTCTGAATAGCCCGGTGCACGTACCTCGGTTCAACCTCAGAGAACGGGAAACCCTCTGGACCACTGCCCTCAAACGAAACAGCAACATGCTCGGGTGGCCGGGCTTCGCCGACCACCTGCTTAGCGACCTCGGCAACGTTGATCTTCTGAAAATCAAGAATCGGGCCGCCCTCTTCAAGACGTGCATAGGTCAGAATTTCATCAATCAGCTCATCCAGCTCCTGAATATCGGCATCCATACCAGCGAGCTGCTTTGATACAAAAGGGTCATCCATTACCGAATCTTCGATAATCTGAGCCCCGAAACGAATACGGGCAACAGGTGTGCGAAGTTCATGCGACACAGCGCGTACCATTTCACGCTGAATTGAGATCAGACGCTGAATATGTTCAGCCATCTTATTGAAGGAATGACCAAGGCGACCAACAGCATCTTCACCAGAAGTGCTCACTCGCGCATTCAGGTGTCCCTGAGACAGACGACTGGTCGCCTGTTCAAGTTTTCGCAGACGCGTTTCAAAGGTGTTAACCACCCAATAAACGCCAAGGCCAATCAGTAAAACACCGATAGTGCCAATAACGAAAACAGCTCTGAAAGAATATGGATTGAATTTTTCAACCGGACCGAGACGGACCACCTGCTCAGCCCCAGGGATTTGTATGTAAGCATCCGCACCGGCACCATCGACGGCAAGCTGCACCAATACATCACCATACTGCATACGTGCAAGATCGGTTGCCGATATTTCCAGATCGGCGATATTCACCACGGACAGAGGGTAACCGAAGTGGCTCTGCACATCCGCCAGGAAGCTATCGATTGCCTCTCCGCTGCGTTGCCATAGTTCGACTAACAGGCGAGCGGTGGCCCTGACCTGAAGCTCAGAAAGCTTATTAAAGTCGACATACAACCACTGTCCATCAGGCATCATGCTGCGCATAGAGGCTGTTTTGCCATCCGGCGAAACAGTAACGATGACCTGGCCACGCAGTAAGCGCGAGCGCTCATACTCATCCTCTGGCCCATCATCTTCAGGACGAATCGCAATAGACGCATCAAACGCCGCTTCAAGACGCGGCAACGCCCCCTCATCCGATGCGAGGCGCTCACCGATCAGATACAGACTGCCGCGGGAGACTTCTTCGTAGAACTGTGCAGAACGCACTAGGTTAACGAGCTGCAAGGCGGCTGAGCACAGTACTGCCACCGCCAGAAGAGCACCAAGGAGCCCGAAATATACCCGAATAAAAATAGCCGTTTACTCCTGTAACGGGTCAGAGCTCTTTGACGAACAGATAGCCTTTGCTACGTACCGTCTTAATACGCTTAGGGTTCATTGGATCATCACCCACCTTCGGACGAATCCGCGAGACACGCACATCGATGGAACGATCCTGGCCGTCATATTCAATGCCACGTAACTGGTTAAAAATTTCTTCACGGGTCAGAACCCGTCCGGCGTTACTACTGAGCAGCCACAACAGATCAAATTCGGCACTGGTCAGGTCGATACTCTCACCTTCCAGCCAGGCTTCACGCATCGAACTGTCGACAACCAGGTTACCGAACGTCAGACGCGATGATGAGCTGCCTTCTTCTTCCACTTCCTCTACGCCGTCGCCAACGCGGCGCAACAGCGCGCGAATACGGGCCAGAAGAACACGTGGGCGGACAGGCTTAGCGACGTAATCGTCAGCACCCATTTCAAGACCCAGAACCTGGTCAAGGTCTTCAGTCCGTGCCGTTAACATCAGAATCGGCCCTTTATAATGCGGGCGAACAATACGACACACTGCCAGGCCGTCTTCGCCTGGCAACATCAGATCCAGCACGACCAGATCAGGCTGCTCCGACTTGATACGGTCAATAGCACGGCTACCATCGCCCTCTACTGTCACAATCAGGCCATTGCTTTCCAGGTAATCCTTGGTCAGGGCAGCGAGTCGCTCATCGTCCTCAACGATCAGGATTCGCCAGTTTTCCTCGGGGCTCTGTGTATTTTCGTGCTTTAACATGAAGACCTACCATTCCTAACAATCGAATGTTCCACTCTGGGAACCTGTGCTCAGCTGAAACAGCCACAGCAACGCCACTATCTTAACTATAGATAACTTTAGACGCTGTTACGCTTTGTTGCACAGTAACAGTCGACATTTATATCAGAACGGCCGTTTTAGCACTCAGAAAAGTCGCCCATCAGGCGGTGACTGGGCTGGCGTCGGTTACCCCCTTCATGTCCACCACATACGCACAACTTATCCACAATACGAGCTGTCCAATAGTGCCGAAACAACACAAGATATGGGGTTGAATTCACCCACTGGGCGCATTATCTTGTGGCGAAGTAAAAAACCTACATGACGTCAGAGACTTAGCGCGCTTCCGCAGTTAAAACAACCGGAATGTCAAGCATTAAGACACCGGCGCCGTCAGGGAAAGATGGAGTAGATTCCCCTTGAATACAGGCACAGAAAACATGAACGCTACCCTCAGAGTCACCAAACGCGACGGCAGTCAGGAACCGATTGATCTCGATAAGATCCACAAAGTTGTCACCTGGGCTGCAGAAGGGCTGGAGAAGGTATCTGTGTCAGAAGTTGAGCTGCGTGCTCATCTTCAGTTTTTCGATGGCATCCAGACCTCAGAAATTCATGAAACCCTGATCAAAGCCGCGGCCGACCTGATTTCAGAAGAAGCCCCTGATTACCAGTATCTGGCCGCTCGCCTGAACATTTTCCACCTGCGTAAGAAATCCTACGGCCGCTTTGAGCCACCAGCGCTCCTTGATCATGTGAAAGCGATGGTTGAAGGCGAGCGTTACGACAAGCATTTGCTTGAGGACTACACCGAAGAAGAATTCGCGGCGATGGACGCATTCATCGATCATTCACGCGACATGAACTTCAGCTACGCCGCAGTAAAGCAGCTTGAAGGGAAATACCTTGTCCAGAACCGTGTAACGGGCAAAGTCTACGAAAGTGCTCAGTTCCTGTATGTCCTGATCGCTGCATGTCTGTTCTCGTCGTACGATAAAGAGCGCCGTCTCGACTACATCAAGCGTTTTTACGATGCCGTCTCTACGTTCAAGCTTTCTTTGCCGACACCTATCATGGCCGGTGTGCGCACCCCGACCCGTCAGTTCAGCTCGTGTGTACTGATCGAAGCCGGCGACAGTCTGGATTCCATCAACGCAACAGCCGGTGCCATCGTTAAGTACGTTTCACAACGTGCGGGTATTGGCATCAATGGCGGGCGCATCCGTGCACTTGGCAGCCCGATCCGTGGCGGCGAAGCATTTCACACCGGTTGTATTCCGTTCTACAAGCACTTCCAGACGGCAGTTAAGTCTTGTTCTCAAGGTGGTGTGCGTGGCGGAGCAGCGACTCTGTTCTACCCGATCTGGCATTACGAGGTTGAGAACCTGCTGGTTCTGAAGAATAACCGCGGCGTTGAAGAAAACCGCGTGCGTCACCTCGATTACGGCGTTCAACTGAACAAGCTGATGTACGAACGCATGATCAAGAATGGCAACATCACCCTGTTTTCACCGAGTGATGTTCCTGGGCTTTACGACGCCTTCTTTGGGGACCAGGAACTGTTTGAGCAGCTCTACACCAAGTACGAAGCTGATGACAGCATCCGCAAAAAGACCATCAAGGCGGTCGACCTTTTCTCAATGATGATGCAGGAACGTGCAAGTACCGGCCGTATCTACATTCAGAATGTGGACCACTGTAATACCCACAGCCCGTTCAATCCGAAGAAAGCGCCAGTGCGTCAGTCAAATCTCTGTCTCGAGATTGCACTGCCAACCAAGCCGCTGAACGACATTAACGACGAGAGTGGCGAAATCGCCCTGTGTACTCTCGCCGCGTTTAACCTGGGCAAGATCGACGACCTGAACGAACTTGAAGATCTTTCTGATCTTATCGTGCGTGCGCTCGACAGCCTGCTCAGCTATCAGGACTATCCAGTACCTGCAGCTCAGCGCGCCAGCCTTGCACGCCGCACTCTGGGTGTTGGCGTGATTAACTTCGCCTACTTCTTAGCGAAGAATGGTGTTAAGTACTCAGACGGTTCAGCCAACGGCCTGACTCATCGCGCCTTTGAAGCGATTCAATACTGGTTGCTGCGCGCATCGAACCAGCTGGCGAAAGAGCAAGGCGCGTGTGAAGCGTTCAGCGACACGACTTATGCTCAGGGGATTCTCCCAATCGACTCTTACAAGAAAGATGTCGACAAGTTCTGTGAAGAACCTCTTCAGTACGACTGGGAAACACTGCGCAAAGACATCGTCGATACCGGCCTGCGTAACTCAACACTGACAGCCCTGATGCCATCCGAAACATCATCGCAGATCAGTAACGCGACCAACGGTATTGAGCCGCCACGTGGTTACATCAGCGTTAAGCAGAGCAAAGACGGTATCCTCAAGCAGGTTGTGCCTGATTATGAGAACCTGAAGAAAAACTACGAACTCCTGTGGCAGATCCCGGACAACCAGGGTTATCTGCAGCTGGTCGGTATCATGCAGAAGTTTGTCGACCAGGCGATCTCGGCGAATACAAACTATGACCCGTCCCGCTTCCCAGGCAACAAAGTACCGATGCAGCAACTGCTGAAAGACCTGCTGACCGCATACCGTAACGGTGTGAAAACACTGTACTACCACAACACCCGTGACGGTATGGAAGACCCGCAGAAAGAAGCTGTACAGGAAGACGACGATTGCGCCGGTGGTGCGTGTAAAATCTGATTTATTAAGGGGCGCGGCTATGGGGCTGCGCCCATAGCACGAGACTAAAACAGCGAATGGCTTACACAACTTTTAACCGTAACGAGTTTGATACTTTTGAGCAGCCGATGTTTTTCGGCGAGCCCGTCAACGTTGCACGTTACGACCAGCAGAAGCATAAGATCTTTGAAAACCTGATCGAAAAGCAGCTGTCCTTTTTCTGGCGCCCGGAAGAAGTCGACCTGACCAACGATCGCAAAGATTTTATGGATCTTCCGGAGCACGAGAAGCATATCTTCGTCTCTAATCTGAAGTATCAGACACTGCTGGATTCCGTTCAGGGCCGTTCTCCAAACGTCGCTTTACTGCCTGTGGTCTCTCTGCCAGAACTCGAAACCTGGATTGAAACCTGGTCTTTCAGTGAGACTATCCACAGCCGATCTTACACGCACATCGTGCGGAATATTGTCCCGAATCCGGCTGTTGTCTTCGATGACATCACCAAAAACGAATACATCGTCCGCCGTGCAATTTCGGTAACCAAGTACTACGACGACTTTATCGAACTGAGTAACTACTATCAGCAGCTCGGCGAAGGCAAGCACACAGTGAATGGTGAAACCATTGATGTGAACCTGCACGAGCTGAAGCGCCGTTTGTACCTGACAATGGTTTCGGTGAACGTACTCGAAGCGATTCGTTTCTATGTCAGCTTTGCCTGCTCATTCGCGTTTGCCGAACGTGCGAAAATGGAAGGCAACGCGAAAATCATTAAATTGATCGCACGTGATGAGGCCCTGCACCTGACCGGTACTCAGCACATGCTGCAAATCATGGCGCGCGGTAAAGACGATGCCGAGTTCGCACAAATCGCTGAAGAGTGCCGCGATGACGTCATTGGCATCTTCCACGAAGCAGCCGAGCAGGAAAAGGAATGGGCCGACTACCTGTTTAAAGACGGTTCAATGATCGGTCTGAACAAAGACATCCTGAGCCAGTACGTTGAATACATTACCAACCAGCGTATCGGCGCTCTCGGCTTCGACCCGATCTTTGAAGTGCGTAACAACCCACTCCCGTGGATCAACGCCTGGCTGAACAGTGATAACGTTCAGGTGGCACCACAGGAAGCTGAAATCAGCTCTTACCTGGTAGGTGCGATTGACAGTGAAGTTGATACTGCAGACTTCGGTGACTTTGACCTGTAATCCCTGATTCCATGACCAACGCACGCAGGGCGGCCCGTATCGGCCGCCGTCGCTGGGCCAGTTCGAGAACATTTTATTCTGACGCCCAGACCGAAATGGAACTGACCGGTGGCAGCACCACTCAGCTGGAAATGGATCTGGGCGAACTGCCCCTTCCCGCCACTACCAGATCGCTCCCCAAAGAAGATACCGTACTCGAGCAGGGTGACCTGTTTGATCTGCTCGCAGAATCTCCTGAGCCAACGCCGCAGACCATCTTTGAAGGCATGGAAAAACCTATCTTTGAAGTGGCATTCGCGGACGGTCGTAACGCACGTTTCCAGCACGCAAACACCTTGCTGGAATCTCTCGAAGCTCAGGATATTCATATCGAATATCAATGCCGCGAAGGCTACTGTGGCAGTTGCCGGGTGCGCTTAGTTGAAGGCGATGTTCACTATATTGAAGAGCCTATGGCATGGATTGATGATGATGAAATTCTGCCCTGCTGCTGTATACCGAAGTCGGCCCTGAAACTTCAATAGTTCAGAGTCTTGCATTCAATCGCCGCCTTCCGGTAGCCTTTATAAATTCTTATACAATTTTTATACAGAGGACACTATGGCACTCGACTTCCCAGAACTGGGTCAACCAGCTCCAGACTTCACCACCCTGAATCAACGCGAAGAAGAGGTTGCCCTCAGCGACCTTAAAGGTAAAAAAGTCGTACTCTATTTTTACCCGAAAGCTATGACACCAGGCTGTACCGTTCAGGCTTGTGGTCTGCGCGATACCCAGAAAGAGCTGGACGACCGTAATGTGGTTGTTCTGGGTCTTAGCCCGGACGCTCCGAAGCGCCTGCAGAAGTTCATTGATCGCGATGAGCTGAATTTCGACCTGCTTTCAGATGAAGATCACGCCATCGCTGAGAAGTACGGCGTGTGGGCCATGAAAAAGTTTATGGGGCGCGAGTTTATGGGCGTTCATCGTATTACCTTCATCATTGATGAAGACGGCAAGCTCGTCCACATCATGGAAAAAGTCAAAACTAAAACCCATCACGACGACCTGATCGCAGCGTTGGATGCTCTGTAATTTCAAAACAGAAGTCAGTCACTACGACGATACTGCAGGGGAGTCATCCCCTGCCAGCGTTTAAACGCTTTGCTGAAGGCGCTGCCGTCGGCAAAGCCCAGCAGAGCACTGATGTCGGCAATCGGTACGTCTGTTCCCCTAAGCAACTGCGTCGCCCGACGCTCACGTTCGGCATCCAGTAACTGTTGAAAATTGGTTCCGGCTTCAACGAGGCGACGCTGTAGCGTACTGACGCTCATATATAAGCGTGAGGCAACTTCCTCACGGTCAGTGGCAAGATGCACAGCCTCCTGTAGGCAACGCTCCACTCGGATTCTCACTTCAGGTTGCTGAATTCGCTTTAACTGGGCATCCAGCAATTGCTGATGCATACCGGCGAGTGCTGGTTCACCACCAGGCAGTGGCTTCTGAAACCATGCAACGTCGTAGACCAGGGCATGTTTATCTGCTCCGAATTCCGGAATACAACCGTAAGCACGTTCGTATTCTTCAACCTCCGCCTCGTCGACGGTAAAACCCAGCAGCACTTTGACCGGCGGTACCGGGCGGCAGTAAAGCCACTCGCCGAACTTCTTGAGTAACAGGAGTACGGTGTCTATCTGATCACGACTGAACGACCTGTCGCCCGGCAGATAGATCACATGCATCTGGCCGTTATCCTGATTGAGAGAAAAACGTCCGCCTTCACTGATGACCGACGAATAACGCTCTGCCATGCCTAATGCCTCCAGCAAACTCCGGCTATGCATCAGGTTCATCGCCAATAGAGGAAAATGCAGTGGCGTAAGGTACTCGCCTAACCGCAGGCCTAACGGCTGATCTGTCGCTGCTGCGGCGGCTTTCCAGAACAACAGAGTGCGCTCCAGATCAATACGCGCGTCAGGCTCTGACAATTCGCCCGGCATAATACGCGCTTCCTGCAATACGCTATCCGCAGAAATGCCCAGAGAGCGAAAGCCCTGAAGTAGAACGGTCAGCCAGTGCGCCGACACACGTAACTGCGATGATTTCCTTTCTGTCGTCATAATGATTGCTTAGAACAAACCTCTGACCTGCAATGACAAGATAAAACCCGAGGGCTGACGTAGACTGAGCATAATAACAACAAACGGAGACTGCGATGAGCCGTAAAACTGTTGACCAATGGTTCGCTGAGTATGGTGAAAGCCATCAGAACCCACTGAACAAACTGATCCACTGGTTCTGTGTACCCCTGATCTATCTGGTGATTTTTGCCCTGTTATGGGAAATTCCGCAGCCTGACTGGCTGGCAGCTATACCACTGGTTAACTGGGCAGTCCTGGGCGCAGTGGTCACTATGACTTTCTATGTAAGACTGTCTAAACCACTGGCAAAAGGACTTGGAGTATTTACCCTGCTTTGCCTTCTGTTTCCGGTCGTCTATGAACAAATGACAGACACACCGCTCTGGCTGACCAGTGTTATTGCCTTTGTGATTCTCTGGATTATGCAGTTCGTCGGGCACCACATAGAGGGTAAAAAACCGTCGTTTTTCAAAGACATTCAGTTTTTGTTGATAGGCCCTGCCTGGGTGGTCGGCTTTCTCTATGACCGCCTGGGTATCAGCTATCGCTAAACTGACTAATACGACATGTGGGCCTGCCGGCCTGCATGTGCCATTGGCCACCTGAGAGAGATCCGTTAAGGTCGGTGAACTGGAATCATAACCACTTCACATCAGGGACAGCCATCGTGCACTTTTCACTCCGTGCCTCTGCAGGCTTTTCAACCTTGCAGACCACTGCCGGTATTATAATCAGCGGTGTACTCACAGGTACTGCTCTTCACTATTTCCCCGACATCCTTGATCAGGCTGATAGAGAAGTCACCCGCTATGCTGCGTCTGCTGAATCTGTTCATCAGGAAATCTGGACAGCCTACGAGGAGATACAGGGCATAAACGCCAAACCTCGACGGGAATCGGTGCGACACGGCTTCTCTGCCGCAAATGACCTTGTCGCTTCTCCACTCGGTGGCTACTGTTTTGACCCGGAAGCGCCTGAAGACAGTCTTCAGGATTGCCCTGTCGCGGCTTCAGACTAAGGCTTGCTAATACATAGAGAGCACGCCCGTTGAGAGCCAATTTTTATCAGAACAAGGAAATACTATGACTCTCGCCTACTGGTGCGTGCTGGCAGCCGCACTGATGCCATTCCTTTTTACAGGTATCGCTAAATTCAGCGGTGGACGTTACAACAACTACTCGCCGCGCGAGTTTCTTGAAAAACAGGAAGGTTTCCGCAAACGTGCCCACTGGGCTCAGCTGAATAGCTTCGAAGCGTTCCCGATGTTCGCTGCTGCCGTGATCATTGCTCACCTGACCGGTGCAGAACAAGATTACATCAATACTCTGGCGATTGCGTTTATTGGTATCCGTATCGTGTACGGTGCAATGTATCTGGCAAATCTGGCTGCATTACGCACACTCGTGTGGGCCGCTGGTCTGGCCTGCGTGATCGCTCTGTTCGCAGCGGGCGCATAAGAGCAAGGGGGCAGTACCTGACTGTTCAGAGACTGATAAGCAAGCAGTCGACAGTTATGCAGTCAGGTGGTGACCCCGGAGTTTGTAGCAATACGATGGGTTGCAGTAGATGACGATCTGACGGCCCTTGTCAGGCGTCTCAATCATATACAGGTCATTGAATCCCGGAGTGTGCTCAGAAAACATCGTGTTCTTCAGGACCTGTGCGTGCCATTGAACCGATCTGTCATACTCGTGTACAGCAGGTTGATCCGTCACAGCTACAAGTGCCACAGCCATGATCGTCGATAGCAGGTATTTCATCGATACCCCTCCTCGCTGACGCTAACACCTTTCTGTTCATCAAAAAGGCAGTATCAGTAAGTATAGAAGAGCTTTCTGAGGCGGCGTGGCCTTTCACGTTGAGATTCGTAACCGGTTCACATATTAAATGTGAAAATCCGCTGAAGTGTTAGCGAGGTCTCAACCATCAGGCGCTTGCACTCTGCCGCATAGATACAAGCAATTCGGCTTCTGCTCTCGCCACTCCGAGGGAGTCGATAAGATCATCCGCTGACGCGCCCATACCGGCAAGACGGGAGGCCTGTTCAAAACGTGCATCTGGGGCTGCTGCGGGACGCTTGTCTGCCGCTGCCGCTTTCGCCTCCACCTGCTTCATCCGACGGCCGAGACCAATTGCACTTTTGCTGATGGCCTCCTGCCCCTGCTGCAGCTGGAGGATTTTGTCCTCCAGCTGCTGTGTCTCCCTGCTTTGCTGTTTACGCAGCGCGACGATAAATCCTGCCGCTGCCAGCAAAACAGTGAAATTTCCGATGAGTAACCAATGAACCAGCGTCAGTGTTAGCATGACAGACCCCTATAGACCGTGAAGTTCTGTCCACTCCTCATCTGTCATCAGTTTTTCAAGATCCACCAGAATAAGAAGTTCATCGTTCTTATGGCAGACACCCTGAATAAACTTGGCGCTTTCTTCATTGCCGACATTCGGAGTGGTTTCGATTTCTGACTGACGTAGATAAACCACCTCAGCCACCGCATCCACGAGAATGCCCACGACCTGATTCTCTGCCTCGATAATGACGATACGAGTCTGGTCTGTGGTGTCCGATGTCGGCAAGCCAAAACGCTGTCGGGTGTCGATCACAGTGACGACATTACCCCGCAGGTTAATGATGCCCAGTACATAAGGTGGCGCCCCGGGTACTGGTGCTATTTCGGTATAACGCAGTACTTCCTGAACCTGCATCACGTTAATACCGTAACTCTCGTTTTCAAGCCGGAAGGTTACCCATTGGAGTACCGGATCTTCCGCACTTTTAGCGGCAATTGCTGACATAAAACATCCTCGCTAAGAAAGGCCGATGCCTGACAGTGTCAAAAACACTACAAACCTTTCTTAACTATAGATCAGAGCACAAAGTGTACCAGCCGAAATGAAGGAAAATTTGTAACTTAAAAAAAGAGAGCCCAAAGCCGGGTAAAGCGCTGGTTTACAGCGGCTTTTCAGGGGTTCAGCCTTGCCTCGACTTCAAGTGAGACTCAAGAAGATCGACCAGGCTGGGTACATCCAGCAAAGCACACATCTCTGAAATGACAGTGCCCGCCAGCCAAGGGCGTTTGCTTGCGTCTCCGCGCCATTTAATTGACTCAGAAACCAGTGTAATAGTGTCGCAAATACCTTCGCAAGCGAGCGCCCAAGGCGTACGATCCAGCTGAATGAGGTATTCGTATCCAGATTCACGTAAAGATATGCCGCGCTCTGGCATAATCAATCTGGCGCTGTCGACGATCGTCAATTTGTCGGTATCGCTCTGCCATACCCCCAGAGACCAGTCGGATTGACCAAACAGTGGCGTTACTTTCATGTTTTCAGCTGGGTACACGCCCCCCAACTGGGAAAGAGGAATCGCGAGCTTTAAACCAGCAACACTGAACAACAGACACTCGACACCCTGACTCGAATCCCACAGCAACTTCTTTTTATCTTTCGTAACGGTGGCGATCTCGTCTTCTACGGTGACGCTGGTCTGTAGCTCCTGCGAAACAATATTTGCCTCTGGGGATGCCTCTTCAACCTTAACTTCTGGATCAAGGGCGTAAGGGTCCCAGTCCTGAATTTCATCTGTGACTACCTCCGGCTGAAGCGAAAGTGACGCTTCTTCCATCAGCGTCCCGGTAATCTCCGATGTATCGACATCGTTCACCACCACAGGCTCTGGTGCAGCTGCCGTTTCAGTCACAACTGGGGTCTCAGTCACCACTGATACTTCTGTAGCGACAATCAGAAGTTGGTCGAGATAGTTCTGGAGAACACCATCAACCTGATTCTCTTTAGTAAGAGTACTGGCTTGCTGCGCAGTGACTTTGTCGTCCGTCAGCTGGCTTTCAGACATCGAGGACACCTGCGCAACACGACAGGACGTGAAGTTTCAGCCGGCTGGGGGGAATCGTCTGAACGACATGCAGCAACCGCAAAGCGGTAATGCGGTTGATCGCTACTGCATTCATTTTCAGCGGTGGCTTTAATGCAATAACCCGCATTCCCAAAGCAATGGTATCGGTCGCGACCGGTTTGTACTCTTCCTCAGGCGCCTGTGCCGCAGCGCCAGCGAGCAGGTCGCTGACGATGGCTTTTCTCGGGTCCTCATCGACTGTCGTCAACAGACTGTCAAAGTACCCCATCAAGACATCCGTATTCCCCGACATTTCAGCGTTTCTCTCCACTTAATTGGGCAAGCAGATGGCGATACGCCCGGACGCCACGAGTATTCGGATCTAACTGGTGGGGAAATATTCCCTCATGACTGGCATCACGCAACCGGGTATCCACTGGAATTGCTTCGTCCCATAACGCTCCCTGATAGGTACGTCGCATTTCTTTAAGGCTGGTTAATGAAGCGGATGTACGCCGATCGAACAGCGTCGGAACGATTGTATATGGCAGCTCACGCTTTTGTGACTTCATGACCATTTTAAGGGTATGCACCATTCGCTCCAGACCTTTGAGCGCCAGGTGTTCAGTCTGTGTTGGGATAACCAGCTGCTGACAGGCAGCAAGGGCGTTGACTAACAGGACTCCCAGAATAGGCGGAGTATCCAGCAATGCATAGTCATAATCATCCCAGAGCTGCGCCAGGCTCCTCGCGAGTACCAGCCCCATACCGTCCTGACCACTTACCTGCCGCTCAAGAGTGGCAAGGGAGGTTGTCGCAGGAAGCATAGAAACATTCGGCAAGCTGGTTGCCTTCAATGTATCGCGGATGTAATCCACATTGCGCCAGCGTTGCTCAAAGAATAAGTGATACAGACTTCTTTCAAGACCGTCCGGGTCCTGGCCAAAGTAACTGGTCAGAGAACCATGGGGGTCGAGGTCTACCAGAAGCACACGGTGCCCCTGGTCAGCCAACAGCCCACCCAGAGAAACTACCGATGTCGTTTTACCCACCCCACCTTTCTGATTGGATATCGACCAGATTTTCACAATAGTATTCCTCTCCGCTCAAAGCAGAACGTCTGCTTATCGCATGAATCTCAATGCCCTACCAGAAACTAAGCAAATATCATGTCAGTTTTAAAATAAACTGGTATTTACGGTCAGAAGTTCACCTGCAACGGTGGGTTGTCAGGCAATGAGCTAATGAGCACAACCCAGATTATGCATAGCACAGAAAGAAGCGGCAAAAGCCTGCCGTTTGAGTGGAGGTCCAGACAGAGTCAGAGCTGACTCATGAACTTACTAACATCATTAAGTGGAAGGACACGATCAGCTAACCCTGCATTGATCACAGCCATCGGCATTCCATAAATAACACAGCTCTGTTCATCCTGAGCCCACAAGTGACCACCCGACTGTTTGAGTAACCGGGCTCCTTCACGTCCATCTGCTCCCATCCCCGTCAAGACGATGCCTAACGCCATACTACCGTAATGTTTTGCTGCAGAAGCAAGAGCAATATCGACACTCGGCCGATAGCTTACCCGCTCGTCACTTTCCAGAATATGAATCGATCCACCGTGGCGTTTATCAACGATCAGCTGCTTGCCCCCAGGTGCAACATAAACGTGACCCGGTTTTAAAATATCACCCTCTTCTGCCTCTTTGACACTTAACGCACTGAGATTATTCAGCCGCTCAGCAAACGCTGCGGTGAACGAAGCAGGCATGTGCTGCACGATAATAATGGGCTTGTTAAATCCTGCGGGCAAACTCTTGAAAATATTCTGCAGAGCAGCAGGGCCACCGGTGGACGTACCAATGACCACCAGTTCAAGATGACGCGGCACCGGCTCGTTCGCCCCTGCCGCAGTGGGCGTCTTTTTTTGTGAAGGTTGAGATGGGGAGGTTGAAACCTGCGCGGTACCCTTCAGCTGCCCCCTCGCTACGGCAATAATTTTTTCGGCAAGTAACTTACGGATAGAGGCTGCGTTGCGGGCAATAGCATCGAAATTCTTCGGCAAAAAATCGACGGCCCCAGCGTCCAGGGCATCCAGCGTTACCCGGGCACCTTCAAAGGTCAATGATGAAAACATCAGAACTGGCACCGGGGTCGATGCCATTATTTTTCGTACTGCAGTGATGCCATCCATGACAGGCATCTCGTAATCCATGGTGATTACGTCAGGTTTCAGTTTGTCATTCAGCTCAATGGCCTGAAGCCCGTTTTCAGCTACGCCAATCACCTCAAGACGAGGATCGGCATTGATAATATCTGTCACCCGGCGGCGGAAAAAACCTGAATCATCCACCACCAGAACTTTTAAAGCCATAATACTTCCTGTGTCAGGCCGCGCTCGATTGTCGCGTTGCATAACGCGTCAGCATGCTTGGAATATCAAGGATCAAAGCAATGCGGCCATCACCCGTAATGGTTGCTCCAGCCATCCCAGCGGTACCGTGGAGCATTTTTCCGAGTGGCTTAATAACCACTTCTTCCTGACCAATTAACTGATCTACGACAAAACCAACTTTGTTTGTACCTACCGAGACCACTACCACATGAGCGGACTCGTCTGCTTTCGCAAACTGCTCGCCTTTCACTAACCAACGCTTGAGATGAAACAGTGGAATTGCACGCTCACGCACAACCACAACTTCCTGCCCATCGACGACATTGGTTTGAGTAAGATCCAGGTGGAAAATCTCATTTACGTTCACAAGCGGAAAGGCAAAGGCCTGATCTTTCAGCATCACCATCAGCGTCGGCATAATCGCGAGCGTTAAAGGCACTTTAATACTGATCGTTGTACCTTCACCTTTGAACGAATCAATCGATATCGTACCGTTAAGCTGTGTGATTTTTGTCTTAACAACATCCATTCCCACGCCACGGCCAGAAACATCGGATATCTGTTCTTTAGTGGAAAAGCCCGGCGCGAAAATAAGATTAAAACATTCATTGTCTGTCAGGCGGTCTGCGGCATCCTGATCCATAACACCTTTTTCTACCGCCTTGCGTCTCAGGACATCAGCGTCCATACCGGCACCGTCATCCTGAATCCGTAGCAGAATATGATCGCCTTCCTGCTCTGCTGAGAGAATGACCGTACCCACGCGACTTTTGCCACTGGCTTCGCGCACATCTGGTTGCTCAACGCCGTGGTCTACCGAGTTACGTACAAGGTGAACCAGTGGATCTGCGAGTGCTTCCACCAGGTTTTTATCCAGATCCGTTTCTTCACCACGCAATTCGAGGTTAATTTCTTTCTTAAGCTGTCGCGCAAGATCCCGAACAACACGGGGAAAACGCCCAAAGACTTTCTTGATCGGTTGCATCCGCGTCTTCATCACGGACGACTGAAGATCACCTGTGACCACATCCAGATTGGCGACCGCTTTCGCCATCGACTCATCGCTGCTCTTGAGTCCCAGACGAACCAGGCGGTTACGCACCAGTACGAGCTCACCCACCATGTTCATAATGTCATCGAGACGCTTAGTATCAACACGGACAGTCGCCTCGGCCATGGCCTCTTTTTCGTTCTTGCGAGCGTCCGGCTTCGCTTTGGGTGCAGAGGACGCAGCAGGAGCGGCAGATTTAGCCGCAGGTTTTGCTGCCTCAGGCTTAGCGGCCGGTGTATCTGCTGGCTTCGGCGTTGCTGCTTCAGGCTTTTTAGCGCCGGTTTCTTCTGGCGCTTTCGCAGCAGGAGGGTTAGCTACTGCCGCAGATGAGCCCTGTGATGCCGTTATGTCTGTTGCACCGGGCTTACCTTTTCCGTGTAAGCGGTCAAGCAATTCTTCAAATTCAGAATCAGTAATCAGATCGCTGTCACCGCCCCCCGCCGATGGCACTGACGCAGCAGGCGACTCTGGAGTAGCTGTTTTTTCTGGTTCATCAGGTGCCGGAGCTTCTGGCTTATTCGATGCCGACGAATCGCCGGGCTTACCTTTTCCATGAATCTGATCCAGCAGAGCTTCAAATTCATCTTCTGTGATTTCATCGTCAGACGCTGATGCAACAGGTCCACTGTCGGTGTCGAACAGATCATCCCCACCAAAAAGGTTGTCATCATCACCAGTATTCTGTGCGGCAGCAGGGGCCTCCGTAGCAGCAGATGCAGCATCAGATTTTTCATCTAACGCATCAAGCAATTGCTCAAATTCATCATCGGTGATGTCGCCGTTGTCCGCATCCGCTGAAGTGCCTTCTGCAGAAGGCGCTTCAGCTTCTTCGACTACTGATTCTTCCACTGCAGCAGCTTCAACTGCTGGGGCTTCGTCCTCAGGCAATGCCAGATGATGCAAATTATCCAGCAAGCTCTGCTCTGCGGGCTCTGGCATTTCACCAGAACGCACACAGTCAAACATTTCATTAACGGTATCCAGAGCACTGAGAACCACATCCATCAGGTCTGCATTCACCGATCGTTTGCCATTACGAAGCGTATCGAACACGTTCTCGGCCGCATGGCAGCAATCCACCAGAGGGTTCAACTGCAAAAAGCCAGCACCGCCTTTTACCGTATGGAATCCACGGAAGATTGCGTTCAGGAGATCCTTATCGTCTGGACTGTTCTCCAGATCCACCAGCTGCTCTGACAGCAGTTCCAGGATTTCTCCCGCCTCTACGAGAAAGTCCTGGAGAATCTCTTCATCAGCATCGAAACTCATTCAACCGCTCCTCTAGAACCCTAAGCTCGACAACAGATCATCGACATCATCCTGGCTACTCACTACACCATCGGCTTTGCTATCGGTCTGTGGACCTTCAGGGTTAATATCCGGGCCTTTATCAGGCGCCGGCGTGCTTTGTTCAAACTCATGGTTGATGCCAGTGATCTGATCAACCTGCCCTGCCATCGAGACCAGTGTGACCAGGCGTCCTTCCACATCGCGAATCAGATTGATCACTTTATGAATGACCTGCCCGGTCAAATCCTGAAAGTCCTGAGCCAGGACAATTTCAGAAAACTGTTTCTTTATTTCCGACGAATCTTTAACGCTGCTGGAAAGATATTCATCAATATCACGACTGAGTTCGCGAAATTCGGAGGTATTCATTTCGCGTTTCATAAATCGTTTCCAGCGAGCAGAAAGTTCCGCTGCCCGATCGCCCATAGCGCCCGCCAAAGGGCCGCCGGCATCGGCGATATCCATCGTGCGATTGGCTGACTTATCCGTCATTTCAAGAACGTACGTCAGCTTATCGGTTGTCTCGGTAATATCAGAAGCGGCGCCAACCGTATCGACATTCAGATTCTTGATCGACTCATGCAAGGCACGGGTCAGTCGTCCGATCTCGTTATACAGTGTGCGATCACGCAACTGATTGAGGTCGTTTACCAGAGCAACTGCTTTACCGAGATCTCCCTGCTCGAGCTGTTCGAGCATATTCTCCGCAAGCGAGCGTATCTCCGAGCCGACCTGGTTGTCCTTATTGTCCAGGTTTACATCCACCATGGCGCTACCTTTAATCAGCCTTCGACGCGTTCAAAAATCTTATCGATTTTTTCTTTAAGTACTGCCGCGGTGAAGGGCTTAACGACGTATCCGTTCACGCCTGCCTGTGCCGCTGCAACGATCTGATCGCGCTTGGCTTCCGCAGTCACCATCAGAACTGGCAGAGTTTTAAGGCGCTCGTCTTCCCGCACATGCTTGAGAAGATCCAGGCCTGTCATCCCTGGCATGTTCCAGTCGGTGACCAGAAAATCGAAGTCGCCATTCTGCAGCATCGGCAACGCTGTTGTGCCATCGTCTGCCTCCTGAGTGTTGGTGAAACCAAGATCACGCAGCAGGTTTTTGACGATACGTCTCATTGTTGAAAAATCATCCACAATGAGAATTTTCATGTTCTTGTCCAAAACGACCTCCAATATACGACTTTTACAAACCAAGCCGGTCCTGAATTAAGTTTAGACCCAGTTAGCGGTTTATCCAGAAAGAGAGAGAAAGAATAGAAAAGAATAATGACGGCGTCTGATATGGTCTGAAAGCGCTGGATGCGCCGGTAGGGAAAAATCAGGCCCAATCACTCAGACGCGCGCGTAAACGGTGTGTGGCTTGAGAGTGCAGCTGACTCACGCGAGACTCGCTGACGCCTAATACAGCGCCAATTTCTTTGAGGTTCAGCTCTTCGTCATAGTAAAGAGCAAGAACGAGCTGCTCGCGCTCTGGCAGGCCTGAAATGGCTTCCCCCAACTGGCGACGAAATGCGTCCCTCTCCATGCCTTTTCCTGGCCCCGGAGTCGAGTCATCCATCAGATCGGGAGAACTGTCGTTTTCCAGTAACTCTTCATAACTGAACAGACGACAACCCGCACTATCCTTCAGTATCTGGTGGTACTCGTCCTGGCTTATACCAAGGACAGCCGCAACCTCACTGTCGTCGGCATCACGACCTTTGACTGCTTCAACCTGTTTAATCGCATCCTGGATACGGCGGGCATTGCGATGCACTGAACGGGGTGCCCAGTCACCTTTGCGTATTTCGTCGAGCATGGCCCCACGAATCCGGATACCGGCGTAGGTTTCGAAGCTCGCGCCTTTGCCGCCATCGTATTTACGCGCAGCTTCAAGCAAACCTATCATGCCCGACTGGATCAGGTCATCTACCTGCACACTGTCCGGTAAGCGTCCCATCAGATGATGAGCAATCCGCTTCACCAGACCCGCGTGTTCCCGGACCAGATCGTCGAAATTAGTATTCTGAACGTCGGAGTACACCAGACAACTTCCCGTCGACACCCGTCATGCTCCTACCTGATCAACCAGCCGGTCCACGAAGAACTCAAGATGCCCGCGTGGCGTTGATGGCAGCGGCCAGCTGTCTACCTTCTTAGCTAACGCCCTGAAAGACGTCGCTGCTTTTGACCGTGGATAGGCTTCAATTACCGCCTTCTGGCGCTGTACCGCACGCTTAACGGCATCGTCCGAAGGGACTGCGCCAACGTATTGCATAGCAACATCAAGAAAACGGTCAGTCACTTTGGTCAGCTTGGCAAACAAAGCCATACCGTCCTGTGGTGACTTCACCATGTTGGCAACAACACGGAAACGGAACAGACCGTAATCGCGATTCAGTAGTTTAATCTGCGCGTACGCATCCGTAATTGAAGTCGGCTCATCAGTCACAACCACAAGAACTTCCTGTGACGCGCGGACAAAACTCAGGACAGTATCTGAAATCCCCGCTGCCGTATCGATGATCAGTACATCAATATCGTCGCCGATATCACTGAACGCCTGAATCAGCCCGGCATGTTCCATTGGATTCAACTGCGACAGTTTCTGGGTCCCCGAAGAGGCAGGCACAATTCTGATACCACCGGGGCCTTTGACCAGAACTTCTCTCAGGTCACACTCGCCCTGCAGCACATTTTCAATTGTCTTGTTCGAGCTGATACCGAGAAGAATATCGATATTTGCCAGACCGAGGTCGGCGTCAAGAATAACGACACGCCGGCCCATTTCAGACAGGGCAATACCAAGATTTACGGAGACATTGCTTTTGCCAACACCGCCTTTACCGCCGGTGACTGCTATGACCTGTACAGGATGACTCGCCATCTTCAATTAAACTCCGTGTTGAAAGCTTTGCTGTTGTGTTGCCATATTCATTGCTTCTGCCGCCTGCCAGCGCGTACGCGCCATTCGAGCCATCTGCTCAGCCAGATTGACCAATCTCGATGCATCCGGGTAATGCAGATCATCCGGGATGTGAGGGCCGTCGGTAATCAGGGTCAGTGGCAAGCGGGTCAGAGCGGCAACACTGAGGCCAGCCCCCAGGCTGAAACACTCATCCAGTTTGGTGAAAATACAACCATCCAGCCCCGCTGGCTTGAAGTGCTCGTAGTTCTCCTGAAGGCAACGCGCCTGACTTGTCAGAGGCAGCACCAGAAACTTACGAACATCACGACCAGTCTGTTTAAGCATAGACAACTGTGACGAAAAATGTGGGTCCTGACTGGCAAGTCCGGCACTATCGATCAATACCAGTTTCTTCTTGCGCAGCGTGCTGAGCGTTTTCACCAGATCACCATTCTGCAACACCACTTTCATCTCGACACCCAGAATCCGGGCGAACGCCTGCAACTGGTCATGCGCTGCCATGCGATAATTATCAAGCGTCACGAAGGCGACCGAGTCTGGCCCATGGCGCTGAACAAATCGCGCAGCAATTTTGCCCAAAGTAGTTGTCTTGCCTGCACCGGTCGGACCGACAAGGGCGATGGTTCCGCCCTTTTCGAGTACGCCCTGAGGCAGTAACGGCAGATCGCTCTGGATAACGCCCAAGGCGGACTTCCAGGCCTGCTCAAGGTCTCCACTCTGATCGCTCATACTAACGACCCTGTCAGCCCACGCGGGCTCGAGACCAATGTCCTGGCAACGCTGCCACAGCTGAGACTGCTGCCAGGTTAATGGACGGCGGGTATCCCATGCGCTGCCCTGATGGCTGACCAGCCAGTCTTTCAGCTCACGCAATTCACCCTGCATTTCCTGCAGGCGGGTCTGGTAGGTTTCTTCTGATTTTTTACGCTCTTCAACAGCCTGCTCCGCCAGTCGGGTAGCGGCTGCCACATCCGCTTCGGTACGACTCACCTGAGCTGACGCTTGCTGAGAGTCTCTTTGCTGTGGTGCATAATGCGCTGCAGTGTCAGCTGCATATTCCTGACGCTGGGCGGCACTCGCGCGTGCTGCCTGCTTCGCCGCTTCCAGCTCACGCTGAAGGCGCAGCTGACGATCCAGTTCGCTCTGCTTTGCCGTATCGATCTCTCCCAGCATCTCGCTGCTGGCCACAACTTCCATGCCGTTATCCAGGCGTCGGCTGGATACGATGACCGCATCCGGGCCCAGCTCAGCCGACACCATTTTCAATGCCAGCTGCATGTTGTCTGCGACGAAACGTTTTACCTTCATAATTCAGCCTCGTTACGACTTGCCACCAACGGCAGCAACGATCGTAATGCTCTTGTTGTCCGGCACTTCCTGGTAAGCCAGTACGTGCAATTGCGGAATACTGTTCCTGACGAACTGCGACATCGCCGGACGTAATTGCGAAGTCACCAGAAGCACCGCTGGGCGGCCTGCCGCTTCTTGTGTCTGCACCGATTCATTCAGTGAGCGTTGCAAGGTGTCTGCCATACCTGGTTCAAGAACCAGCCCCTGTTGGCTGCCCTGCTGAGCACTCTGCTGTAAGCTTTTCAGCAATAATTGTTCCAGCCCCGGATCCAGCGTCATCACAGGCAGTTCATCGGTGTTTCCAAAGATATTCTGAGTAATCATGCGGGCCAGAGCCAAACGAGCGGCAGAAACGAGAGCGGCAATATCTTGACTCTGAGCTGGAGAGTTCGCCAAAGACTCGGCGATAGAACGCAGATCTCGGATAGGCACCTGCTCACGCAGCAGGTTTTGCAGGACCGCGAGAAGCTGACTGATGCTGACTTTGTTGGGCACCAATTCTTCGGCCAGTTTCGGAGATGTCTTCGCCAGCATATCTACCAGGTGCTGAGCATCCTCATGACCAATCAATTCATGAGCATGAGTCTGCAACTTCTGATTCATATGCGTTGCGACCACGGTACTGGCATCGACGACGGTATAGCCAAGCGTTTGTGCCCGGTCTTTCAGATCTGGCGTGATCCAGTAAGCTTCCATACCGAAGGCTGGGTCGGTCGTCGCCATACCTTCGATTTTGCCGTATACCTGGCCTGGGTTAATCGCCAGCTCACGCTCAGGATGAATTTCTGCTTCCGCCAGCGTGACACCCATCAGGGTGATTCGGTACTGATTGGGCAACAGATCAAGGTTGTCGCGAATATGTACCGACGGAATGAGAAAGCCAAGTTCCTGCGACAGTTTGCGACGAACGCCTTTAATGCGGCTGAGTAGTTGCCCGCCCTGGTTTTTATCCACCAGCGGAATCAGGCGATAACCCACTTCAAGCCCAACGCGATCTACGGGCTCCACGTCGTCCCAGCCCAATTCTTTAACTTCCAGCTGCTTCATTGCCTCGGCAGCTTTTTCCTGCGGCGCTGCTAAGGCATTACCTGCGCCAGCGCCAGCTCCTTCAAGCGCCGGTGTATCTTTCGGCTTTCCACCCAATCGTCGCACGACTGCATCGCCCAGCTCACCGCCTTCTTTATTCCAGCGAATAACATAGGCAGCCAGGCCAGCCACCAGAGCGGCGCTGATAAATACCGTGTGTGGCATTCCCGGAACAACCCCCATTAACAGAAGTAGACCGGCAGACACAGCCAGCGCGCGGGAAGAACCAAACATCTGGCCAAAGACCTGCTGTCCCATGTCTTCATCGCCACCATTACGAGTGACCATAATGGCGGTTGCAGTCGACAGCAGCAGTGATGGAATCTGGGCAACCAGACCATCACCAATCGCCAGCAGCGTATACGCAGATACTGCATCACCAAACGTCAGGTTGTGCTGAGCCATACCGATGGCAAAGCCACCCACCACGTTAATGATCAGAATCAGAATGCCAGCGATCGCATCACCTTTTACGAATTTACTGGCACCGTCCATAGCACCGTAGAAGTCCGCTTCTGCGGCAATATCTGAACGACGTTTTTTCGCCTCTTCGGCCTCAATCAGGCCAGCATTCAAGTCAGCGTCAATGGCCATCTGCTTACCGGGCATAGCATCCAATGTGAAGCGCGCGCTCACTTCTGAAACACGGCCAGCACCTTTGGTCACCACCACAAAATTGATGATCATCAGAATCATAAAGACCACCAGACCCACGGCATAGTTACCGCCGATCAGCACTTCACCAAACGCCTCAATCACCTTACCCGCGGCATCACCACCTTCATGGCCATACAGGAGCACAACACGGGTTGAGGCGACGTTGAGTGCCAGACGCAACAATGTCGCGATCAGGAGAATGGTCGGGAAAATGGCGAAATCTAATGGGCGTTTTGAATAAACACTGACCAGTAATACGACTATAGATAAAGCAATATTAAAGGTGAAAAAGGTATCCAGCAGAAACGGCGGCAGAGGCAACGTCATCATGCCCAGCAACACCAGCAGCATGACTGGAATGCCGAGGTTGCCCTGCATAAGGATTGAGGCTCCGCTCTTCAGTTGTCCGACTACATTGCTTCCGGAGGCCGCTGCCATTTAGATACCCGTCAAAAAAATGTTCTACCAACTGGGTATCGCAAGAAGTGTTCCCGTTTTAATTCAGACAGTCATTTTTATCGAACTTTTTAAGTTATGAAGGATCTGGGTCGACTCTCAGATCACGAGGAATTGGCATGTCAGGCTTACGTTCAGGCTTCGGCCCTTTCCCCTTAGCGAACTGATCCATCTGATAGATATACGCCAGTACCTGCGCCACGGCGACATACAGCCCCTCTGGTATTTCATCGCCGACTTTGGTGTGGGTGTACAGGGCACGAGCCAATGGCGGTGCCTGCATCTGAGGTACGTTATTTTCTTTGGCGATTTCACGGATTTTTAAAGCAACCCGATCTGAACCTTTCGCCAGCAACACAGGCGCAGCACTGGCGCCCGCGTCGTAGCGTAGCGCAACCGAGTAGTGAGTTGGGTTAGTAATTACAACGTCTGCCTCTGGCACATCGGCCATCATCCGGCGCTGCGCAACTTCACGCTGTAACTGACGAACTTTGCTCTTAACCTCGGGCTTACCCTCGGTTTCTTTATATTCGTCTTTAATTTCCTGCATCGACATACGCATCTTTTTCGTGAAGCTGTATATCTGCCAGGGCACATCAACAATCGCGATCAGTGCCGTCGAGGCACACAGTGCCAGTACACTCCAGATGATAATCGTAATAGCGTGATCAATCGCTGATTCGGTACTCTCGTATTGAATGCGCATCGCATCCTGAAAAAAGAACAGAAGCGTCAACCAGGCGACGGTACCGACGACCAGCACTTTCGCCCATGCCTTAAACAGTTCAACCAGAGAGTTGGCAGAGAACATCCGCTTCAGGCCACTGAGCGGATTTAAGCGGTCGAGTTTGGGCGTGATGGCTTTGCCCGAAAATAACCACCCTCCGACTAGAAGCGGGCCCGCGAACGCGGCGATCAATACCACTACCAGCCAAGGTGCGAGAGCAATCGCCGCTTCTAGTGCTGATGCATCGAGATACGACGTCATCATACCGGTATCAAACGCGGTATCACGATCGAAAGAAAAAGAATGTTTGGCCATCGCAGCGATACGCTCTGACATGAATGGGCCAAACATCAGTAAGCCAGCAGCCCCCATGACCAGTACCATGGTGGTGCCGAGTTCTTTAGATCGGGGAACCTGACCTTCATCCCGCGCTTTTTGAAGGCGCCGGGGGGTGGGTTCTTCTGTTTTTTCCTGACTACTATCCTGCTCTGCCATAACAACCTCTAGAGAGTGATCAGCTTCTTCAGGAACTCGAAGAGAACATCCATGTAGCCATGAAAGCTGGATGCCATCTCATCAATGTTCAGCCACATAATTAACAGCCCGACAATCATGGTTACAGGAAAACCGAGTGCAAAAATATTCAGCTGTGGGGCCGCCCGCGTCATGACACCAAACGCGAGGTTCACAATCAGCAAAGCAGTCATGGCAGGTAGAGAAATCACCACTGCGGCAGCAATCATCCAGCCACTCCAATTGACCAGTAGTCCGAACTGCTCAGCAGAAAAACTGGCCATACCAATCGGGATTGAGCGAAAACTGTCGACCAGTATTTCAATAAGCACCAGGTGCCCGTTCAATGACAGAAATACCAGACTGACCATAAACAGAAACCACTGCGAGATAACGACCACCGATGCGCCCTGACTGGGGTCTACCGTGGTGGCGATACCCAGGCCGGTCTGCATCGCGATCAATTGCCCTGCAATCACAAACACCTGCATCAGCAGCTCGGTTACAAATCCGAGCAAAACGCCAATAAGCAGTTGCTGCAAAATAATAATGACAGACGCAAGGGAGATAGCTTCGACCTTAGGAATCGGCGGTAACAGAGGCACGACAACCAAAGTGACAGCAACGGCAAGAAGCAGACGTACCCGCATTGATACCATGCGGGTACCGATCAGGGGCATCACCATCAAGAGACCGGATATCCGCGCAAAGGGATACACGTATCGGGTAATCCAATGGCTGATATCGAGTGCCTCAAACTCTATCACGGGTCAGCCGATCAGGAAGGGAATATTGAGATAAATTTCACGCGTAAAGTCGAGCACCGCGCTGACAGCCCAGGGGCCAAACATAATCATCGCCAGCAAGGTAACCACTAAACGCGGCAGGAAACTCAAAGTCTGCTCGTTAATCTGGGTGGCCGCCTGAAAAGTACTTACCATCAGACCAATGATCAGACTGGGAACAATAATGACAACAACAATGGCCAGCACGATGTAGAGTGCATTGGTAAAAATATCGCCGATAATCGCTTCAGACATTCTCGCCTCCTGTCGCTGGTGACGTTTTCATAAGACCCTGCCTATATCGTTCCGAAACTATTCGCCAAAGTACCCATGATCAATGCCCAGCCATCAATCAACACGAATAACATAATTTTAAATGGCAACGAAATAATGATGGGCGACAGCATCATCATACCCATGGCCATCAGAATACTGGCGACGACAAGGTCGATGATCAGAAACGGAATAAATATCAGAAAGCCAATCTGAAACGCCGTTTTCAGCTCACTGGTAATAAACGCCGGAATCAGGATATGAATTGGTGTTTCTGCCGGACCTGCAATATCAGTACGACCACTGATACGTACGAACAAATCAAGATCTGTCTCACGTGTTTGCGCCAGCATAAACTCATGCATCGGGACTGCGGCTCGCTCTAACGCTTCAAGCGGTGCAATTTCCTCGGCAAGATATGGCTGAATCGCGTCCGCATTTACGATGCGGAACACCGGCATCATGATAAACAGCGTCAGAAATAACGAGAGGCCAAGAAGTACCTGATTCGACGGTGTCTGCTGCAGGCCAATGGCCTGTCGGAGAATCGCTAATACAACAATAATTCGGGTAAATGACGTCATCATAATGAGCAGCGACGGTAATACCGTCAGTAGCGTCATTAATACAAGGATCTGGATAGTAACTGAGTACTGACCACCGTTGTCATTAGCGGTATAAACAACGGCAGGAATACCGCCAGGGCCAGTTACCGGGGCCGCAGGGTCCGCGCCGAAGGCGAACGCCGGCATCATAAGAAACAGAGGCAGCCAACGCATCAGAGTCTTCATTTGCGTACAGCCTTCTTCAGAATATCGGCAAAATCAGCGGGCTTATTTTCTGCAACATCAATCGGTTGGTCCAGCGTTGCCAGCGTGTTAATGCCGTGCGGTGTAATACCAATCACAAGCTGTTGTTCACCGGCCTGAATAATGGCCACTTTTTCGCGCTGCCCTAAGGGTAGTACCGCAAGTGTTTTCAGGTGTTGAGCACCGCCTGTCCACTGACCAACGCGGGTTTTATTCACCAGCCAGGCCAGACCCACAATAAGGCCAAGTATGAGGATCAGGAAAAGCACGACCTTTCCAGCACTGGCCATCGGTGTCGCTTGCAGCATAGGCGTCACCTGTTCTTCAGCGAACGCCATGCCGGGCAGCAAGAGTAAAAATTTAGCGCAGGCGGTGTATACGTTCACTCTGACTCACCACATCCGTCAGGCGGATACCAAATTTATCGTTAACCATGACAACTTCACCGTGCGCAATCAGGGTTCCGTTCACCAGTACATCCAATGGCTCACCAGCAAGGCGATCAAGCTCTACAACAGAGCCCTGATTTAACTGCAGCAGATTCCGGATAGGTATTTTGGTCGCACCTACTTCCATTGAAATACGAACCGGGATGTCGAGGATGACCTCCAGCTCCGGATTATCACCATTGCCACCAGGGCGACCTTCATCCTGCAGTTCATCAAGCTCAATCTGCTTTACAGGGTCAGGCTCTGGTTCAGGTTCTTCTTCATCTGTTTCTCCCGCTTCTTCCATGGCAGCGGCCCACTCATCGGCCAGCGCCTGATCATCTTCTTCACCTTCCGCTGCACTTTCCTCGCCGCTGGCCTCTTCAATACCACCCGCTACTTCATCAGCAAGTTTCTGAGGATCTAATTCTTCTTCGGGTGACTGATCCTGATCTTTTTCGTCACTCATAACCTGCTCCTGTCAGCGTTTTCTGTGAGAAATCTGTTCTTTAATTTTGACAGCCAGATTCTCATTGGATATGCCCATTTTCCCGGTAAAGATTGGAATGCCATTCGCTTCCAACACAAAGTCTTCGGGGATTTCAATCGGTATGACATCGCCGGTTTTTAATGCGGCAACTTCTCGTAGTGTAATGTCGCGCTGCGCCAGTGTTCCGTGTATTTCGACGGGAGCCTCGAGGATGTCCTCACGCAGCGACTGCTGCCAACGTTCATCAACGTCGTCCACGTCACTCTGGAAACCAGCGTCCAGAACCTCGCGCATCGGTTCAATCATCGAATAAGGGATAGTCAGGTGGAGGTCACCACCACCGCCATCAAGCTCAATATGGAAGGTACTGACAACTACGACTTCGCTTGGACTGACGATATTGGCCATGGCTGGATTTACTTCCGAACCCACGTATTCAAATTCCACAGGAATCACCGGCGACCAGGCTTCCATCATGTCGTTGAATACCTGCGTCAGAATCAACTGAACAACCCGAACCTCTGTCGGCGTAAATTCACGCCCTTCAATCTTTGCATGACGCCCATCGCCGCCAAAAAAGTTATCCACCAGTTTAAAAACGAGTTTGGCGTCCAAAATAAATAATGCGGTGCCGCGCAATGGGCGCATTTTCACAAGATTCAGACTGGTTGGTACATACAAGGTGTGTATGTACTCACCAAATTTCATAATCTGTACACCGCCAGAAGCGACATCAGCGCTGCGACGCAGAAAATTAAACATGCTGATGCGGGTGTAACGTGCAAATCGCTCATTGATCATTTCCAGCGTTGGCATACGTCCGCGGACGATACGGTCGTTGCTGGTAAGATCGTAGGATTTGATTCCGGCCGCATCGACCTCTTCTTCGGGGCCAATGTCGCCGTCGTCTACACCATGCAATAAGGCATCAATTTCATCTTGCGACAGTAAATCCTGCACACTTAATTCCTACTGCATTACAAAGTTGGTAAACAGCACAGCTTCGACACCGTCAGAGCCTGCTTCCCGTTCCATCATTTCCGTGATCGCGCTTTTCAACGCATTTTGCAGAGCAACCCGTCCTTCGGCTGTTCGTAATTTCGCAAACTCCTGGCGGCTGACAATATTGATCACCTCGTTTCTCACCATGGGCTCGTGCAACTCAAGAGCATCTACGATGGACTGCTGACGCGTCATAATTTCGATGCTTGCCTGTACGTATCTCTGACGCGTACCGACCTGAAAGCTGATGACGAATTCTGGTTTCAGCTTGACGTACACCGCAGCAAGTTCAGGCTCTTCAACGACCTCTTCGACCACTTCTTCGTCAGTGACCTCTTCCTCTTCGCCACCGAGTAAGAAGAAGGCTGCTGCACCGCCCCCCGCCAGTAAAACGATCAGGACGATGGCGATGATGATAATGAGCTTTTTCTTACCACCACCCGACTGCTCTTCTTCGCCTTCCTGACCTTCCAGCTTAAGGTCCTGTTCTTTTGCCATTCGGAAATCTCCTGTATGAAGTCAAATCTGCAAAGCTTGTGCCACGTTTTTTCGCCAAAAAAATGACATCAAACCCCACGATAAGTCTGACTTCAGTGTAGAAGTAAATTGCTGTGGCGGCCGATGGAATTGGCCAATCAAACAGAGGACGCGAAGAGGCCGATGGGCCGGAGTCTCAGTTAGCTATAGAGAGAATGGGAATGTCAGGCCTGACGCAAACACTGCAGGCCTGACCAATCTGGTTAAGCGAATGTATCCAGTAAAGAATCAGGGGCCGGTGTATGCGCCTGATTTATACCGACTACCTCCTCCCCTTCAGCGCCAGATCCGCCAGCAAAACCCGCATTTGAGCCGTCAGAGTTATCAGAAGCACCGTCCCTTCCTTGACCACCACTGTCGGCAGAAACACTGAACTCACTCAACTCAATACCCTCAGCAGCAAGTGCATCCCGCAGCCGCTGGGCGCTGTTGTCGAGTACATCTTTCACCTGGTGACTCTGTGCAGACACCTGGACACTGGCTTGATCATTCTGTACCTGCATACGGATTTCGAGGCTGCCCAACTCAGGAGGGTCAAGCTGAATACGCGCCTGCTGAACATCGTTCGCGACCATAGTCACCAAGCGAGCACCTAACGCTGGCGTCCACTCCCTACGGTCCTGCCCAAATTCCAGTTTCTCCCGGAACTGGCGCTGGAGCTTCTGCTCAAAACCTTCCTCAAAACTGTAGTCTTCTGAGACGAGTTCTTCGGTTGGGCTCTCTGCATTAATCATGTCTGCATTAGCGGCGGCAGCGGTCGTCGCTGCGGCTGGCTGAGACTGAACCGTTGCAGGCGTTACAGAGGCTTGTGCCGTCGATGACCCTCCCTGACTGTTCAGCATACTCTCTCTAAAACCGGACGTTTCCAGGCGCGTATCATCGGCAGTGACTGGTTTAAATACGTCACTGACCAGTTCACTCTCGGCTTCTTCTGGAACGGGTTCAGCGCCATTAGCAGTCGCGGCGGCAAGTTGCGGCTTACCTGAGATTCTCTGATCACTCTGCTGGCGCATCTCGCCAGAGTTCTGGCTGCGTATCGCATTCGCCATCGGCGAGACAGTCGCGGCCGCAAGCGGTGAAGCAGTATCTGTCACACGATCCGAAGGCGTGGCTAGTGTAACATTAGCCGATGCATCAAGATCAGCACCGTCAAAGTCTTCAGCTATATGACCGCCTGACGCCACTTCTGTATCGGCGTAACGCACTGAAATGTCTTTTCCTTTCTGAATCTGAGCCATCAGGGTGTCGCCCATCAGCTCCTGGCCTGATGTATCAACAGGCTCACCAGTAGAGAGAAGCGAGAGGCTTTCCCCCGACAATGCGGTGTCCTTGTCGCCTGATAAACCGAGCGGCAAGTCCAGCGGCAGATTTTGCCCCTCTGAGATTGCCGCCAGGGCCGAAGGTATGCCGCCAGTTTTTTCTGTATCCAGCGGTTGAAGCTGCATCTCATCAAGCAAACTTGAAAAGTCACTCAGGCCAGAGGCCCCGTCACCACTGAGTTTCAGGTCCTGAAAGTCGATATTTCCGCCAAGCGACATCAGTAGTGACGCCATCGGGCTGTTTGGAAGAGAAGGGTTCATCCCGGTCTCCTGTTATCTGGGTTACCGGGGATATCGCAAAAGATGGGCCAGTTTTATGATTGAATAGACTTCAGGAAATCAAACAAGAGCGCTCAATTGTTGACGCACCTGCTGGTAAGACTGCTCCAGCGCATCTATCGCACCAGGGAGTTGGTCCAGAGCACCATCAATCGCCATTTTTTCTACAGTATATGCCTGCTCTGCGAAATCAACCGCGCAAACATTGCTGCTAGCGCCTTTAAGACTATGCACAGTCATGCGGAGGCTTTCACAATCCCCCTCACTCAGTGCCTTACGCATCGCAGGGAAGCGTCTGTCACTATCACGGATATACAGTTCAATAAGAGGCTGAAACTCCTCCTCCATGATGTCCTTAAGCATGTTCAGCGACTCAAGATCAATCATGTCGCCTGCTCCAGTGGCCAATGAATGACTACAGATACTTCGTTACCTTTTCCGCGATACTCAATCGAATCGCAGATGCTTTCAATAAGCGGGATACCCCTTCCCGAGTAATTATTCCCGCTACCTTCCACTCTGTTATGGCCCTTGTAATCAAAACCATCACCGCTATCTTCCAGGGTCAGTGTCAGAGTACCGCTATCACCCACTCCGGTATGATGCATATTAATACGGACGAAACCTTCCTCAAGCTCAGCCACACGCTTCTCTCTCTGACGGTAATATTCCATAAACCCATCTGGAGATTGCTTCATTGAAGAGTGTAGCCCTAATACGCCGTGCTCAAAGGCGTTAGAGAATAGCTCAGCAACAACAGTGTACAACTGCCCGCCAATCGCCCGTAACCCCGGAACCTCCATCATAATGTGATTCATCAACGGTACTGGATTAAACGACTTCAGGGTCGAAGCTTCAAGGCGGTATTCCATACTCCAGTCACGCGGCCCCTGGGATATCCCGGCTTTTGTGACCGCGCTTTCCTTATCTTCGCGAAGTGCATCATCCATGACCACTTCGATCAGTGTAGTGTCATCATCCTGCTCCGAACCGTCAACAAACTCATCTACTGCGCGCTGAATATCATCATAGACATCGCTGGCATGAGCCGAATCGCGTACAACATTTATCAGCCTTTCCTGCCCAAACATTTCGCCCTCGGAATTACGCGCTTCAATAATTCCGTCCGACCAGAGAAACAAACGATCACCGTTCGCCATTGGGAATTCAGTCATCTGATCATTGAACTTGTCAGCAGACATCACACCAAGAGGCAGATGACGCGAAGACAGTGTCTCGATCATCTCACCATCGTTGCGCAGCAGGTAGCAGTCCGGAACGCCTCCCATCCAGACGCTGGCTGCCTGCCGATCAGGTGCCAGATCAACGGCAGCGGCACAGCAGAAGAACCCCACCGGAAGAATGCTTTTAAGCTTCTGATTAATCTCTCGGAGTACCTCACGCAGACCAAAACCTTTTGCGGTCATACCGTAAAAAATATCAGCCATGGGCATAGCGCCAATCGCAGCAGGAAGTCCGTGCCCGGTGAAATCTCCGAGTAACACATGCATGCCGCCACCCGGCTTACGCGCTGCAAGTAGTACGTCACCATTAAACACAGCTAACGGAGAAAGCTCATAACGGATATTCGGGGATGTCAGGCAACCTGCGTGCGCTACGTTATCGTATACCGCTTTAGCGACCCGCTGTTCCTGCAGCATGTGCCGGTTAACCCGCGCGATTTCATCACGCTGATTAAGCAATGTTCTATGCATTTCGGACATGCGGTGATACGAATCGATTTTCGCCTGAAGCACAACATGGTTGTATGGTTTAGTGAGAAAGTCATCGCCACCTGATTCGAGACAGTCGGCAAGACTCTGGGCATCCGACAGCGACGTCAGGAAAATCACCGGAACGAAATCTTCTTCGGCTATGGATTTGATCTGGCGGGTGGCCTCTTTTCCGTTGAGGCCGGGCATCATTACGTCCATCAAAACAATATCAGGGCGATGCTCCGTGAAGATATCTACCGCTTCAAATCCATTTGTTGCTTCTATTACTTCGTTTCCCTGGTTGCGGACTACTCGCGATAACACCTTGCGGTCAACGCTGTTATCGTCCGCGATCAGGACCTTATAAGCGGTCATGATTACCTGTTACTGAATAGTGAAAAGTTGCTCGAAGTTAGAAATCGCTAATATCTTACGAACATCGTCGTTGCAGTTCGTAATTGAAATTTCAGAGTGATCGCCTCCCGCATGATCGCGCAGCAGAAGCAGCATACCCAAAGCTGAGCTGTCGAGGTAAGTAGCACCGCCCAGGTCGACAATATATTTCCGCACCTGCGAAGCACTTTCATACGCATCACGGAATTCCTGATGAGCACTGAAATCAAACCGTCCGTCTACCTGAATAACCAGTTCCTGGCCGTTACCTGCCAATGATGCACGTACTGACATGCGACTATCTCCTGAAAAAAATCCCGTACATTAGGTTTAGCACAAGCCACAGAAAGTGGTCATAACAAACGCGCTTTTTTAATCATTTCTGACGCAATTCCTGTCAAAGGAATCAGTTCATCCACGGCGCCCAGCTCGTGAGCAGCTCTGGGCATTCCCCAGACAACAGAAGATGCCTCATCCTGCGCCATGGTCAGGGCACCAGCGTCATGAAGCCGCTTCATGGCAACTGCGCCATCAGCCCCCATACCCGTCAGCATCACAGCCACCAGGCGCTTACCACCCGCAACCTGTAGCAATGAATCAAACATTGCCTCAACCGAAGGTTTATGGAGATTCTGTTTCGGGCCATCGTCCACGATGGTAAACAGCTGATCGCCCTTCCGCCTGAAGCGCAGATGACGCCCACCCTGAGCAATAATCACCCGGCCAGGAATCACTTCAAGATCATTTCTCGCTTCAAGCACTTCCATCGGATAGAGGTTATCCAGACGTTTCGCCAGCGAGGCACTGAACACCTCAGGAATATGCTGACTGACAACAATAGGAGGACAGTTCACCGGTAGCGACGAAAGAACCTCTGAAATCGCCTCAGTCCCACCTGTAGAGGACCCAACGGCGACGATTCGCCGATAGTTATCGTTCGTTTCACGTGTCACGACTCGTGTCGTTTTCTGGCTTCTTGTCGTTTCAACGGCAACGACACGCGCCTGCGAAGCAATCCGGACTTTATCACATAGTGCTTCTGCAAATTCGTAAAACTCGTCTGGGCTTTGTGCTTTGGGCTTACAGATGTAATCAACCGCGCCCATTTCCAGGGCTTCAAGCGTCTCTGGCGCCCCTTTTTCGGTAAGAGTCGATACCATCACTACCGGCATGGGTCGAAGGCGCATCAGGTTGCTGAGAAACTGCAACCCATCCATTCTCGGCATTTCTACGTCAAGCGTGATGACATCCGGATTCAACTGCTTAATTTTATCCCGGGCTATTAATGGATCACTGGCCACACCGACGACATCTATATCATCGGTACTATCAAACACTTCACGCAGCATTTTTCGAATAAGAGCGGAATCATCAATGATCAGGACTTTAATTTTACTCATACACGTTCCCCTCAAAAAAGATCAATACCGCTGTCTCCCTGCTCCATGTCTTCCATCTTAACTTTGCGGCTGTATTCGGTTTCACGTTTCATCAATGTATCGTTCTTAACGTTAGAAATACGACGCATCTTGACCGAGCCTGTATCGGGGAAATACAAAACCTTGCGGGCGTACACATCGCCAACATCTGCTCTGGCAATCTCGAGCCCTTCGTTGTGCAGATAGTTATACACAAATAAAATATTGCGCTGACCAATATCACTCATAGACGCAATCATCTGGCCGCCACCGAATAGCTTCACTTCAAGGTTCTGTCGTCGCCCACCGCGCTTGAGTATTTCGTTGATCAAAAATTCCATCGCCCAGGTACCGTAACGTGAGTTCTGAGTCACCGGGTTGGACCCCCAGACATCACTGGAGTGCTCACTCTGCTCCGGAAGCATAAAGTGGTTCATTCCGCCGATTCCCAGCTTACGATCACGAATACACGCTGAGACACAAGACCCTAAAACGGTCGCAATCATCTCTCCTTGTGTCGAAACGTATAGTTCACCGGGAAGAATTTTGGCGGCCCAGGTGTTGTGAACCCCGTCCCAGTATCGCGCGACATGCTCAAAACCACTGAGAGGTTTCGGTTCGGGTGGGCGCTGATGCATAGGCAGATCCCTTAGTAAATTTTCTGGTATATGGTATTACCCAGCGACTTGAAGCGGTCTGTAAGACCGTTCAGTGATTCTGAGTGACCTATGATCAGATAGCCCCCTACCGGTAGATAATCAGCATAGCGATTGAACAGGGTTTTCTGAGTTTCTCGATTGAAATAAATCACGACATTACGGCAAAAAATAACGTCGAATTTGCCTTTCATTGGCCAACCTTCCAGGAGGTTCAGACGTTTAAAATGCACGAGATCACGTATGCTCTTTCTCACGCGGACCTGGTTACCAGTCCGGTTCTTTTCAAAGAATTTTTCGACAGCATCATCTGGCACAGACATCAGACTGTCTGCAGAGTAGACTCCCTCAGCGCCCGTACTGACGACGTTAGAATCCAGATCAGTCGCCAGGATTTTCACGTCAAACGCTGAAGCCATATGCGCTTCAGCCAGAGTGAAGGCGATGGTGTACGCCTCTTGTCCGATGGAACAACCAGAAGACCAGATTCTCACCTTCTTATCTGATTTTTTCTTCAATTCCGGAATGACCGTATCTCTTAAGAAATCAAAGTGATGCGACTCCCGGTAAAAAGACGTCAGATTGGTTGTAATTAAGTTGATGAAATTAGTCGATTCATCCCGAAAGTTGTCTTTCAGGTACTCCAGATAATCAGCAAAGTTCCGGTACCCCGTCTGACGCAGCCTGCGAGCGATACGTCCATACACCATATTTGCTTTATGACGGCCCAGAACAATCCCTGTATGCTTAAGAGCAAGAGCGGCGATTTCGTCAAAATCGCGCTCTGTCATTAAAAACTCTTTGTCGGCTAACAGTGGCTTATCAGACACATGTGCGTTCATACCTGATCAAAACTCTTCCCAGTCGTCGTCAAAGTTACTCACCGACAATCCCCCCTGGTCGGCAGCTGACGCAGATGGAGCAGGTGCCACCTTTGGAGCAGCAGCTGGAGCAGGTGCTGCCGCAACGGGTGCATCCATCGACATAGACCCGGAGGCGAAAGATGCATCAACTGTGAAGAATTCCATTAACTGGGTCATTCCCTGAGCCTGACCGGCCATGGCCTCACCCGCCGCCGTTGCCTGCTCAACCAGAGCAGCGTTCTGCTGCGTCATTTCATCCATCTGGGCAACCGCGCTGTTCACCTGATCAATACCCGCAGACTGCTCAGCAGCCGCAGTACTGATTTCCTGGATCATAGCTGATACACGATCAACTGCGCCGATAATTTCATTCAGGGTTTTACCCGATGCATTCACCAGAGACGTCCCTGCTTCAACCTTATCCACACTGTCGCGGATCAGATCCTTGATCTCTTTCGCAGCACCAGCTGAGCGCTGAGCCAGATTCCGGACTTCACCTGCCACAACCGCAAATCCACGGCCCTGCTCACCTGCACGCGCCGCCTCTACAGCAGCATTCAATGCCAGCAGATTCGTCTGGAAGGCGATTTCATCAATCACACCGATAATGTCTGAGATCTTCTTACTGGCCTGATTAATTTCATCCATCGCAGTGACGGCTTTCTCGACAACCTCACCACCTTCTTCGGCTTTGTTCTTCGCAGAACTTGCCAGCTCATTGGCATGTACCGAGTTTTCACTGGTCTGCTTCACTGCACTAGTCATTTCTTCCATACTGGAAGCCGTTTCTTCCAGGCTGGATGCCTGCGACTCAGTACGCTTACTCAGATCCGCATTGCCCTGAGCGATTTCACTGGCACCGGTAGCAACGGTCGATGCAGACTCACGGATACGGGTCATTATTTCAGTCAGGCGCTCAACCGTTGAGTTGGCGTCCTGCTTGAGCTTGCCAAATGACCCCATGTAATCAGTTTCGATTTTGCGGGTCAGATTGCCATGCGCCAGTGCATCAAAGATACGCACGGTGTCATTAACCACGTCATCGGCAATACCAAGAAGGCGGTTAAGCCCTTCTGCCAGACCAAGGAAGAAACCTTGTTTACCGATCGTATCGATACGACGGGACAGATCACCGCCTGCGGCTGCCTCAACAATGGCATCGATTTCACGCTCAGCGCGGACTTCGATAGTTCGGTCAGTCCACTCAACCACCGTCCCCAAACGCTCATTACTGTCGTTAATAATTGGGTTAGCGATCAACGCATAGTGACGGCCGCCGACTTCAATCTGAGTTTTATAGGTCTGTGTTAAGGCGGCCAGCATAGAGCGCTGATGCGCAGGGTTCTTATGGAATGTATCGATATTCGCGCCCATTAAGGCCGAGGCATTAAATGAAGGCAGATCTTTACGCAGATCCGCTTCAGAATTCTTCATCATATTTTCAACGGCTTCGTTCATATAGATGATGTTGCCGTCAGTGTCCGCAATCATGGCATTCGTGCTGACAGAGTCGAGAGCCTGGCGTACCCGAAGGTTCTCGTCTGAAATACGCTTTTCTTCTTCCCGAGCCTTGAGAATATCGGTCATATCAACCCACTCAACCACGGTGCCGATGCGATTACCATCTGCGTCGTACCATGGCGATGCGGTCAGATCGAACTTAACATCATCGAATGAAAGCTGGGTTTCAATGGGCTTATCAAGAGCCTTAAGAATGCCACGCTGATGCGACGGCTTTTTATGAAAGCTATCGACGTTAGTGCCGATTAACTCCGACACTTTGAAGTTACTGAGATGCTTCTGGATATCTGCTTCGCGATTCTGAAGCATTTTAACCATCTCATCGTTCATATAAACGATATTGAGATCATTATCTGCCATCATCACGGTTGCCTGGCACAACTTCAGTGCGCTGGCAATCTGTGCATTTTTCTCGTTCAGCGCAGCCCTGGCTTTCTGCTCGGTGATGTCTGAGGCAAATTTCACGACTTTAACAACATCCCCATCATCATTAAGGATGGGGTTATAAGTCGCCTGAATCCAGACAGAGGTGCCATCTTTCGCAACACGCTCAAATTCATCGGCACTGAACTCACCTTGGCCAAGCTTCTTCCAGAATTCTGCGTATTCAGGGCTGTTTGCATACTCTGGTTTTACGAACATGCGATGATGCTTCCCCTGAATCTCACTAAGCTGATAACCCAAGGTATTCAGGAAATTATCGTTCGCGGTCAGGATCTCACCCTCTGGCGTAAACTCAATCATGGCCTGGGCACGACTGATGGCTTCTACTTTGCCCGCGTAATCAATATTCCGACGTTTCTGCTCTGTAATGTCGGTTGCGTACTTAATAACCTTCACCACTTTGCCGGTTTCATCAAAGATTGGGTTATACGTCGCCTGAATCCAGATACTCTCGCCTGCTTTGTTAAAGCGCTCAAACTCCGCCGTCTGAAAATCTCCGCGTGCCAGAGAATTCCAGAAGGCCGCGTATTCTGGCGTTTTAGCGTACTTAGCCGACACAAAAATACTGTGGTGCTGGCCTTGTATTTCTTCCAGACGGTAGCCCATCGCATCCAGAAAATTCTGATTTGCTGTGACAATCGTTCCGTCCGGCTTAAATTCGATAGAAGCCTGACTTTTCTCAATCGCAGCCAGCTTCCCTTCCATTTCACGGATTTTATTAGGGTCGATGGCTGCGCCACCGGAAATGATATTGCGGAAAAAGCTCATAGTTACCTTCCTGTACCTTCTTCAGGCAAATACCTTACGGCAGTTAATCTTCATCAATAGAATAAGGAGTTGCAGCCATACCCATGCGTAGCATCAGTAGCTCTTCTACATCGAGCAGAATGACCATCTTCTCGTTCACGTTCACCAGACCTTTAATAAAATCTGAGTTGTCGTCCTCCGTCAGTTCTGGAGGTCGACGGGTGTCTTCGTCGGCAATGGTATAAACATCGGATACAGCATCGACAACAATACCCATCACGCGCTCACCGTTGTCGCTTTCAAATTTCAGAATAATGACCACAGTCGTTGCGGTATAATCTGCCTCGTCCAGCCCGAATCTCAGGCGCAAATCCATGATAGGGACGATGGTTCCACGTAGATTGATCACACCCCGAATATACGATGGCGCATTAGGTATGAGTGTTGGCTCTTCCCAGCCACGAATTTCCTGTACTGCCAGAATATCTACACCGTACTCTTCACCTGACATGATGAACGTCAGGTATTGCTGCTCGTCACCGATGTCACCTTCAGGCAAAACTATCTCTTTCTTAAGCTCTTCCATCCCGGACCTCATGCAGCTCGTTCAGAGCGGTTCTGGTTTCGTTTAACAGGAACAATATTTTTACCGATACTGGAAATGTCGATAATTAAAGCAACGGTTCCATCACCCAGAATTGTGGCGCCCGAAATACCGGACACTTTCTGATAATTCTGTTCAAGACTCTTAATAACAACCTGCTGCTGGCCCAGAAGATCATCGACCACGATGCCGATTTTTTCGTTATCGCCTTCAACAACCACCAGCATCATTTCATCGACAACATCTTTGTCATCACGCAGACCAAAGATCTGGTCGAGTCTTACAATCGGAATATATTCATCACGCAACTGCATGACGTACTGGCTGCCAGTGACATGATTCAGTGAAGACCTGTGAATCTGGATGGATTCAACAATCGATACCAGCGGGAAGATATACGTTTCTTCGCAGACCTTAACGAGTTGTCCATCGAGAATGGCGAGTGTCAGTGGTAAGCGAATAATGAAGGTAGAACCCACGTTACGCTGAGACTTGACTTCAATACTGCCATTCAGCGCCTGGATATTCCTACGTACCACATCCATACCAACACCACGGCCAGAAATATCGCTCACCGCTTCTGCTGTTGAGAACCCTGGCAGGAAAATAAGGTTGTGTATTTCCTCTGGAGTAAGGCTGTTATTCTCTGGTACCAGACCTTTTTCGATCGCTTTTTTCAGAATCCGGTCTTCGTTCAGGCCAGCGCCGTCATCCGCGACTTCAATAACGATATTTCCGCCCTGGTGGTACGCATTCAGGGTGATGGTACCCTCTTCAGATTTACCGGCAGCGATACGCTTTTCTGTTGTCTCAAGTCCGTGATCCATTGAGTTACGAACGAGGTGTACGAGAGGATCGTTGATTTTTTCCATCACCGTTTTGTCTAGTTCAGTCTGCTCGCCGATGGTTTCGAGAATCACTTTCTTACCGAGCTGACCACCCAGATCCCGCACCAGGCGCGGGAAGCGACTGAAGGCAAAACTGATCGGCATCATGCGTATTTTCATGACGCTTTCCTGCAGTTCGCGCGTATTCTGTTCCAGCTGAGACAAGCCTTCCTGCAGTTTTGCAAGGCGGCTCAGATCAAAGTCCTGTCCCAGCTGACCCAGCATCGACTGGGTAATCACCAACTCACCGACCATATTGATCAGGCTGTCTACTTTATCGATAGACACACGGATCGATGAGCTTTCGGCGGCCTTCTTCGGAGCTTTTGCCGGCTTCGCGGATTTCTGAGCCTCAGCCACAACCGCAGTTTTTTCAGGTGACGCAACTGCAGCTGCCTCAGGTAATTGTCCAGCAGCAGGTGTTCCGGTAGCATCTACAGCACTACTCTCTGCTTCTACTTCGGAAGTACCCACCAACGGCGAGTACGTCAGATCACACTCGTCTTCTACCCATTCAAAAATCGCTTTAATATCATCGAGTGGAACTGAAGTAGTGACTTTAATCTGCCAGTTCATGACACACTCTTCCGGTGCCAGACTGCTCAGTTCAGGGACGCTGTCTATATCGGCAGTGACCTCAAAATTGTCTTCCCCGACCAGTTCGCGTAATTCACGGAACATACGGAAGGGTTCGTTACCCGTCATCAGAAGGTCGGTATGCGGTTGAACGTCAATCAACCAGCCGCCATCTTTTTCATCAGGCTCTGAAGCAGCCTCTTCTGGAGCGCTTTCCTGCTCCATGCCGAGAATAACTTCAAATTCTTTACGGAGTTCTGCCGGTCGCTCTGTCTCTGGATCGTTACCTTCCTGCATATCGGATAACATGCCGCGCAGGCAATCGACCGACTGTAAAAACAGGTCGACATAGCGAGGCTCCATAGAGCGCTTTCCGGAGCGTATTTCATCCAGTAAGGTTTCAAGGACGTGAGTAAATTCAGACACCGGCATAAAGCCGAAGGTGCCTGCGCCACCCTTAATGGAGTGAGCGGCACGGAAGATATTGTTAACGGTTTCGTCATCAACATCTGCCGGGTCCATATCCAGCAGCTCACTTTCCATTATGTCGAGGCCTTCGAAACTTTCTTCGAAAAACACCTGATGGAATTGCGACAGATCGACACTCATGTGCTTACCCCAGAACGCGCTTGATCGTACTCAGCAATTGATCCGGATTAAACGGCTTCACAATCCAGCCGGTAGCACCAGCCTGTTTACCCTGCATTTTCATGTCACCTGCGGATTCGGTGGTGAGCATTAACATTGGAGTAAACTTGTAGTTATCGAGTTGACGAAGGTTCTTAACCAACTCAATGCCATTCATATTTGGCATATTTACGTCAGTCAGCACCAGGTCAAAGCTCTCAGTTTTAGCGATTTCTAACGCCTCCACACCGTCAGTCGCTTCGCGTACGTCAAAGCCCGCACCTTTCAGTGTGAAACTCACCATCTGACGCATGGATGCCGAATCATCGACCGCTAAAATACTCGTCATAGGAGTACTCCCTCTTAGTAAACGAATAATTAATCTGGCAGGTTTATCGCCTGCTTGAGGCCAAGATAGCCCGTAATCTCCCGGATATTTTCAGAGACCGCATGCCATTGAATGCTGTTACCTGTGGTTTCCAGCGTTTTCCGGAGGCTGATCAGAAGCTGGTAACCCGCTGTATCCGAGTACTGCACTTCACTGCCATCAAGAACAACATCTCCGCCTGCTTGCACAGCAGCCTCAAGCTTCTCTAAGAGAGCTTCAGCCTGATCAATACTAAGGCGGTTACCACAGTTAACTGGGCTGGTGTCGGTCATGGTTTTATTCCGGTCATGGACATGACCTTAAGATTAGTAGGCAATCTGTGAGCTGCCACACAATGTGGTGTTTTTTTTATAGATCGCTAAATGAAGGTATGAAAGTCAGGAAATATGCGATTTGGATAATCAGCGACGACGGTTGGCCCACTCGTCCGCTTCACGCTGTTCAGCGCGGCTGATAGTCAGCTTATGCTCTTCTTCAAGCTTATCGATCATACTCTCCAATGCATCGGCTTTATGATGAACCTCAAGATAGGCATCCCGCGCACGCTGACTGAGAGCCTCAAGTTCCTTGAGTTGCGTATCCTGTTGCGCCAGGGCAGTTTCTATCTGACCGATAAATTCGAGAGAGTTATGTATTTGTCCGGCAGCGACACTCTGGTCCGCTGGGCTGGTGATCTGACGGCGGTACTCCTGAGCGTACGTGTCCAGCTGCGTTCGTTTGTCTTTTTCGGCGGTCAGACGCTGCTCAATATCGCCCCAACGCTGAAGCGCCTCTTTTTCTTCTCTTCGCTTAAGGTTAAGAACTACGGCTAATCGTTTGGAGCGAGGGTGCTGATAGGTCACTTATCGGTACCGGGGAAGAGGTCGTTGAGCGCCTTACGGCTGTTCGCGATATCGGCGCCTTCCGTCAGCCCCTGTCTGAGCATTGCTTTGATCTGCGGCATACGATCAATAGCAACATCCAATACCTGATCCGTACCGGCCTGATACGCTCCCACAGCCACAAGATCCTGATTCTGACGGTAATGTGCCATCAGACGCCGACACAGTTGCGCCTGCTGTAGCCAGGCCTCATCAACAACCTGTGGCATCACACGGCTGACCGACGCCTCGACATCAATGGCCGGATAATGACCTTCTTCTGCCAGCTTTCTTGAGAGAACAATATGGCCATCCAGAATCGCCCGACTGGCGTCCGCAATCGGGTCCTGCATGTCGTCACCTTCACTCAGTACGGTATAAAAGGCCGTAATAGAACCACCGCCCTGCTGTCCATTACCCGTACGCTCGACCAACTTCGGAAGCTTATTAAATACCGACGGCGGGTAGCCTTTCGTGGCTGGCGGTTCACCTACAGCCAGAGCGATCTCACGCTGCGCCTGTGCATAGCGCGTCAATGAATCCATCAACATAAGAACGTTCAGTCCCTGATCGCGAAAGAATTCAGCGACCGAGGTCGTGTACATGGCGGCTCTCAGACGCATTAACGGCGAGTCATCGGCAGGTGACGCAATCACAACGGCACGCTTAAGGCCTTCTGGCCCGAGAATCTCGTCGATAAATTCTTTAACTTCACGGCCACGCTCACCAATCAGACCAACCACGACGACATCAGCGTTGGTGAAGCGCGTCATCATACCGAGAAGCACACTCTTACCGACACCCGAACCCGCAAACAAACCGATACGCTGTCCGCGTCCTACTGTCAGCATGGAATTAATGGCGCGAATACCAACATCGAGCGTTTCACGAATGGGCGCGCGGTGCAGTGGGTTGATATAGCGCCCCTGTAAATTGCCTGATTCGGTATTTAACAAAGGGCCGTCGAGATCCAGTGGCCGACCAGCACCGTCAACCACCCGCCCCAGAAGAGAGAACCCAACCGGCACATCCGCACTGCCTTGCAACGGCCAGACGCGCGCGCCTGGACGCAGACCATCGACCTGCTCAATCGGCATCAGGAAAATACGCTGGCCATCAAAACCGACAACCTCAGCTTCAACATCACCGCCGCCCGGACGTTCTACACGGCAGCGATCGCCTGTGCGAACATCGATACCGATAGCCTCAAGCGTAAGGCCGACCATGCGCACAAGACGACCGGATGTGCGCGGTTGATATACCGCCTCGGGTGCTATATCACGCCAACGGCTGCTCAGAGTCATCGTCTGATTCCTCCGTCGTTGAATCCGGAGTTGTGTCTGTTTGTGTGTTTTGCTCTGTGCTCTGTTCTGAGCCTGAGCCGTTTTCAGTTTCAGGGGGCTCAGCTTCGACAGGCTGCTCAGCTTCGGACTGCTGAGTTTCGGGCTGCTGAGTTTCGGGCTGCTGAGTTTCGGGCTGCTGAGTTTCGGGCTGCTGAGTTTCGGACTGCTGAGTTTCGGACTGCTGAGTTTCGGGCTGCTGAGTTTCAGACTTCAGAACTTCTGATGTTGATGCCTCCGGCTGCTGAACGTCGTCCTGAATGGGCTCTTCAGTGTCATCGTAGTCATCCGGTACATCTTCTGAGCTGGTACCCTCTGTCACATCAATCAGCGCAGACTCACCGGAAGCGTCATCCGGATAGCCGTCAGACGCCGTCAGTAACTTACTCGCCAGTGCGACGATTGTTTGCTGAAGACTTTCACTGACTGAATACTCAACCAGAGTATTTTCACTTTCAACACGGCACTCACCCGCATTCAGCGTCTTATCGACGAGCAGTTTATTCGCTACAGAATGCGATGCCAGTAATTCAGAGTCGGCTTCGGAAACGTAAACCTTTGCCAGAGTCTCACCCGATGGCAACGCCGCAATGGCCTTGTCGACAAACTGCGCGATACTGTCGGCCCCAGAATTCAATTCGTGCTCAAGCACCTGTTCGGCGAGCCGGGTAAGAAGCATCAGCATGACGTCCGGCAGTTCGGCGTCGCGCTCTTTTAATGCTGCGGTCAGCGTTGCATTAATCTGACGCAGACGCTGCGCCTCGTCAGTGACTTCCTGACTGCCCAGTGCTTTGCCTTCCTGAAAGCCCGCAGTCGAACCTTCTTTTTTACCAGCATCAAAGCCTTTAGCCTGACCATCCGCCTGTCCTTCGGCGAAACCAGCATCGTAGCCGTCTTTATGGCCCTGCTGACGCCCTTCAACCAGGCCCTGCTCTAAACCCGCGTTGTAGGCTTCCCGGCGAATCGCTTCCAGTTCTTCGGCGGTCGGGAAATCAGGTGGGGAGTTGTCGTCGGCGGATTCTGCATCCACCTTCTCTGCGTCCGGATCGGGCTCTCGCTCAACAGTGTGAACCGGTGGTTCAGTCCAGAAAGGGAGTCGCCACGGGCGCGCCTCTTCCGCACTTTCAGCGGGAATTGGCGCGTCGCGTTTCTTCAGGTCGGTCATGGGTTACACCATGGCCTCACCACCACCGCCCAGCATAATCTCACCGGCATCAGCCAGACGACGGGCAATGGTAAGAATCTCTTTCTGAGCGCCTTCAACGTCACTGAGTTTAACCGGCCCTTTCGCATCCAGGTCATCACGCAACAGCTCGGCAGCACGCTTCGACATGTTCTTGAAAATCTTTTCCTGAACGCCCGGATCTGCCCCTTTCAGTGCCAGTACCAGCAGGTCGGTCGATACTTCACGCAGCAGGGTCTGAATACCCCGGTCATCAACGTCAACGAGGTTATCGAAGACAAACATAAGATCTTCGATCTGAGTACCCAGGTCTTCGTCGACTTCTTTGATCTGCTCAAGCAGCTCAGAAGCAATCGTGCTGTCCACGAAGTTAACAATGCTGGCAGCACATTTGATACCACCCATAGTCGTGGTCTGCGTGCCTGCTTTGCCAGAAAACTGGCGTTCGAGAATATCGTTGAGTTCCTGCAATGCGGCTGGCTGAACAGCCTCAAGCGAAGCAACACGCATGATGATGTCGAGGACAACTTTCTCATCAAACAGAGACAACACTTCCGCCGACTGGTCAGCGTCCAGATACGACACAACAATGGCCTGAATCTGAGGGTGCTCGTGGCGGATCAGGTCGGCTACCTGACGCGGTTCCATCCACTTCAATGAATCCAGACCTGTGGTGTTACCGCCAAGGAGAATCCGGTCAATAAGCGCGCCCGCTTTATCCTGACCCAGAGCCTGAGTCAGCATATTACGAATGTAATCATCAGCGCCGAGCCCCATACCGGTCTGACCACTGACAGCATCAAGGAACTCTGATACCACACCTTCAACCTGTGTCTGATTCACACTGGTCAGAGTGGCCATGGCCGAACCCACACGCTGCACTTCTTTCGGGCCCATGTGTTTCAGGATTTCTGCGGCGTCTTTTTCACCAAGAGACATCAACAGAATCGCAGCACGTTCAGTGCGATTCAGGTTGGCTAGTGCATTACCCGCTTCGGGCATCGTATTTTCAGGCATCGTCATTTACCCACTGAATAACTACCTGAGCGACCCGGGCCGGATCTTCTGCGATCAGGCCCTTCAAGGCATCCAGCTGACGCTCATAACTTTCTGACGCACCGGGCAGGAGATATTCATCCATACCCGCCAGTGTCACCTTATCATCATCCAGACCGGCTTCAGCATCTTCAAGCTCATCGAGCAGTAAGTCACTTTCTTCCCGACCTTTATTTGTAATGCTCTTAATAGTAGGACGGATAACACCGAAGATAAGGATCAGAACAAACAATCCCGCCAGCACCTGTTTTACCAGCTCCCAGAACCACGGCTGAGTCCAGATATCAGGTTCACCCAGCGTCAGTGCGTCGTCGCCCATAAATGGAGAGTTAATAACGTTTACACTGTCTCCGCGGGCTGCATTAAAGCCCACGGCATCTTTTACCAGCGTTTCCAGGCGTTGCAGGTCATCCACAGTCCATGGCTGCGTCGTGGTGTTCCCATCCGCATCAAGCACCGCTTTGTCGTTAATTACTACCGCAACGGTCAGGCGACGGATATCACCGACCGAATGCTGGCGATAGCTCAGTGTACGATCGACCTCGTAATTGCGAGTTGCTTCTGAGCGACGCTTACCTGCCGCACCCGCACCGCCGGCACCCGTGCCAATAGCTTCTTCCGGAGCAGCTGCTTCTGGCGGAGGCTGGTTAGAAAGCGCACCAGGAATGCCGCCACCAGCCTCTGACATGTTTTCTTCGTCGATGACCTGCTCACTGCGCAGTGCAATCAAATCAGGATTAAAGAGTTCAGAGCTTTCTTCTCTGATCGTAAAGTCGATGTCTGCCGACACTTCCGCTTTGTAGTTCGCAGAGCCCAGCACCGGCTGAAGAATATTATTCACCGCGTCAGAAATAGACGACTCAACTTTCTCGCGATATTCCAGCTGGCGGGCTGCCAGCATTTCTTCCGTGTCATCTTCAATTTTCGACAGCAGATTGCCGTGCTGATCAACCACTGACACATCAGACCGATCCATTTCACTGACACTGGTTGCGACCAGATTCACAACGGCCTCTACCTGATCTTTACTCAGGTTACTGCCGGGATATAACTCTACAAATACCGATGCACGGGGCTTACGTTGATCACGTACAAACACCGACTGACGGGGAATCGCCAGATGAACACGGGCATTGCGCACCGATTTAACACTGGCAACCGTACGTGCAAGTTCACCTTCCAGACCGCGGCGATAGCGTGCATTTTCAATAAACTGACTGGTACCGAGCGCGCTGTCCTGCTCAAGCACTTCCAGCCCGACGGTTTTATCATCGATCAGGCTGGCCGCAGCGAGTTTCATTCTTGCCTGATGCACATCGCCTGCTTCGACCATTAGCACCTGGGTCGTCGGGTCGATCTGAAAGGGAATACCCTCACGATTCAGGATCTCGACAATGTCCTGAGCGTTGTGATCCTGCATGCGGTGAATCAGAGGCTTGTAGGTGGGTTCGCCTGACCAGATCATGACCGCAATACCAATGGCGACGACCAGTGCGATACCACCAATCGCCATCACCTGACGCGTCATAGGCAGGCTGCTGAAACCAGCGAGCAGAGGATGTCCGGATGTCGGAGCACTATTCTCGCTTAGGCCTTCGGCACCAGTATTCGTGCTACTTGCCTGTGGTTCCTGAGCGTTTGCATTAGCGCCATCAGCGCCGGCGCCTGCTTGTGCGGGTACGTTTTCCATAGCTCAGCTCGTTATACAGGCATGTTCATGATGTCTTTATAGGCCTCGACAAGTTTGTTACGAACCTGTGTCATCGCCTGAAAAGAAACGCTGGATTTCTGCAGAGCAATCATGACCTCTGGCAGATCAATGGAAGGATCGCCCTGTTCAAACCGTGTTGCCAGCTGTGCAGCCGTCTGCTGATTTTCATTCACATTATCGATGGCATTTTTAAACATGGACTGGAAATCAGGGACCGTATTATCACCACTGACTTCGTTAATGCTGGTTGCTTGCTCGGCTTGCTTAGAGATCCGTGCAACGGCGTCCATTTCAGCATTTGGTCGCACTCCCTGGCTGGCCATTTCATTCTGCGAACGCAACTGATCTTTTACCTGTCGCATCTGCATCAGAACTGAACTTACATCAACACGATCAACCATTTTCTACACCCTCTTCTGCAACGCATCGGCAACTTATTTTTGACACTTTTTCTGTATTTTTCCGATGTATTCTTTGACGTTGCAAACCCCTTGCCAGCTTCGCGTTTAAGACGCAGCCAGCACCATAGATTCAACATCAACACCCTCATCTCTTAAGCGCGCCACCTTGTAGCGTAGTGTTCGAGGGCTGATACCCAGCCGTTCAGCGGCTTCTTTTCTACTGGGTTCTTCTTTCAATGCCCGAACGATTAATTCAACCTCACGGGTACGCAAATCAGAACCTAACTCGCCTTCATCCTGCACGACATCAGCCGCATCCACGGAAACCGGTGCTGAAACCTGACGATGCTTTGGCACCGGAGTCAGAATAAAGTCATTAGCGTTCAGTTGATTTCCAGTCTGCATAATCAGTGCACGCTGGACTGTGTTATCCAGCTCACGAACGTTGCCGGGCCAGCTGTGCGTTACCAACTTACGCTCTGCATCGGCATGCAACGATGGTGCTGGACGTTTCATCTTGTCAGCATGATGAGCCAACAGTCGGCGTGCTAACGGCAAAATGTCATCACGGCGTTCCCGCAGTGGCAGCCACTGAAGTGGAAATACGGTGAGGCGGTAGTAAAGATCTTCTCTAAAATTACCCTCGGCCACATAGTCCGCCAGTTCACGGTTTGTTGTGGCAATGATACGCACATCAAGATCAATGGTTTTCTTGCCGCCGAGACGCTCCACCTGACGCTCCTGCAATACACGCAGCAGTTTCGCCTGAAGGCCCATGTCCATTTCAGTAATTTCATCAAGCAGAATGGTGCCACCATCCGCTTGTTCAAACTTGCCCGGCATCGCACTGTAGGCGCCAGTAAACGCGCCCTTTTCATAGCCGAACAGCATGGCTTCCAGCATATTTTCCGGAATCGCAGCACAGTTCAGCGCAATGAACGGGCCACTTTTTCTGGGGGAATTCTGGTGAATATAGCGGGCAAGAACTTCTTTACCTGTTCCGCTCTCACCACTGATAAGAACCGTAGAATCTGTTGCCGCGACACGCATGGCCATCTGAAATAACTGCTGCGATGCAAAAGATTCACACACTGGTTGATCTTTATCTGATACCTGAGCTTCACCCTGCGTATAAGGCTTCAACAGAGCCTCAAGCTCACGCAGCTCGAAGGGCTTCATCAGGTAATCATCAGCGCCTTTCTGCATCGCCTGAACCGCCTGAGAAACATCACCATAGGCAGTCATCAAAAGAACGGGTAGCCATGGATGCTGCTGTTTCACATGGTTAAGTAACTCAAGACCGTCCATGCCTGGCATATTAATATCCGACAGAACAACGTCGAAATTATGGTGGTTCAGCAAAGCCACGGCTTCGATACCGTTCGGAGCTTCCTTAACGTCATACCCTTTCATTTTCAGGGTATCTACAACTGCTTCACGTAGAGTCGGATCATCTTCAACAACGAGTAAGCGCATAATAATTCCTCTTAGATACCTGTTTGAATTAACCGCGTGCGAGCGGTAGGTACATTTCTGCAGACACCCCACCCAGTGGGCTGTCGGTTAATCTGAAATCACCGTGATGAGCACGAACAACCGCCTGAACAACGGCCAGACCCAGTCCGGTGCCGTTGCTCTTCGTTGTAAAGAAAGGCTCCATCATGCGATTTTTCTTCTCGTCCGGGAGGCCGGGGCCGTTGTCCATCACGGCGAGACATAATCTGCCCTGATCGTCACGACGGGCGACCAACTTGATCTCGATAGGATGCTCACAGGACTCAAGTGCGTTATTAATCAGGTTCATTACTGCACTGATTAAAGAGTCCCGATTACACATAAGGGAAGCTTCCCCCACTTCATTCTCAAGCGTGCAGACAGCACCGCTCTGGGCGACGGCAACCTCCATCGCCGAGGCAATACCATCCAGCAGGGACGTCACTTTCACATCATCGTTTAATGGCGCCTCGCCACGGGCAAAAATCAACATATCGCGCACCTGGCTTTCCAGGTGATGAAGTCGCTCCTGCAACTTACCGGCAAAGCGAATACGATGTTCTTCAGCAAGATCTTCGGAATTAAGATGGCCCGCGTAGAGTGTCGCCGCGGCCAGCGGTGTCCGGATCTGATGCGCCAGAGACGCAACCATTTTCCCCATGGCGGACAAGCGTTCGTGTTGAGCCAACTGAGACTGTAATGCACGGGTTTCTGTCAGATCAGTAAGCAGAATCAGCTGCCCACGCTCATTGGTCATAGCTGCGGTGCGCAGACTGACACGGCGACCATCAACCAGCGAAATTTCATGACCATCATCACGGCGCGGTTTGAAACAACGCTTAATCACATTACGCCAGCGCTGGCCAAGCAAGGTGCCAGCCCCCGAAGCCGCTAATAAAAGGTCTTCGGCGGCTGGGTTACTCTGAATAATGACGCCATTTTCATCCAGCAGCAGAACACCTGCAGGTAACATCTGCAGCAGGCTTTCCAGACGATCGGCCAGGCGTTCTTTTTCGCCCAGCTCCTGCATCCGTTGAGCAGATACTGTCGCCAGCTCACCACTGAGTTGCTCGACCTTATTTTCAAGAAAGGCGTAGGAGTCTGTCAGCTGCTGCGACATTTCATTGAACATGTTAAATGCACGCTTGAGCTCACTCGGATCCAGCGGCTGCTGATCGTCAGGAACTGAACTTAATGCCACACTCGCCATAAATACCTCACCAGAACACCACATTTGCGGCGGAAAAATGTCACTAGTAGGTATTGTGCAATTAGCGTGCCAGCAAGCGGAATAAACTTAGAGGGGGGATAATTTTAAAAAGAGAGGTTACAAAAGTCAGGTAGGATTGAAATCAACGGCCCGCTAATGCAGGCCGCTTTTGTGCCTGATCAGGCCATGTCTTTTTCTTTGCGGTTGATGTTGTACTTACGCATTTTCTCCACCAGCGTGGTGCGACGAATACTCAGTTTCTCGGCAGCGCGTGCGACAACACCATTGGCATCATCAAGCGCCTGCTGAATCAACGAGCACTCAAGGTCAGAGAGATATTCCCGCAGATCCAGACCGTTCACCGGCAGCAACGCTGGACTATCAACACCCGCCAGGCCTTCGTTCTGGGTAACATCTGCCACAACCGGTGGCGTGTACTGCTCATCGTCTTCATCGACATGACGGAATTTCTTCGGTAGTTCATTTACACCGATCACACCGTAAGGATGCAGAATGGCCAGACGCTCCACGAGATTCGCAAGTTCACGAACATTGCCATGCCACTCGTGACGACAGAGCGACATAATGGCAGCCGAGTTAAAGCGGATCGAGCCGCGCTTCTCATTCTCAAGACGCGAAATAAGTTCATTAAGAAGCAGGGGTAAATCTTCAACGCGCTCGCGTAGCGATGGCATATCGATAGGGAACACGTTCAGACGGTAATACAGGTCTTCCCTGAACGAGCCGTCCTCAATCATCTTCTCAAGATTCTTGTGAGTCGCTGCAATCACCCGAACATTCGCCTTAAGCGTTTTATTACTGCCAACACGCTCAAACGTGTGCTCCTGCAACACACGAAGAATTTTCACCTGCATGTTGAGGGGCATGTCGCCGATCTCATCAAGGAAGAGCGTACCACCTTCGGCCAGCTCAAAACGTCCCGGACGACTATTGATTGCACCAGTAAACGCACCTTTCTCGTGACCGAATAACTCACTCTCAAGTAACTCAGCTGGGATAGCACCACAGTTCACAGGCACAAAGGGCTTATTACGGCGATGGGAGTGGTAATGCAGATTACGGGCAACCACTTCTTTACCCGTGCCGCTTTCACCCTGGATCATAACGCTGACGTCTTTGTCAGCCACCTGCATGATCAACTCGCGTACGTGCTGAATCTGACGGCTGGTACCCACAAGGCTTCGGAAAAGTTGAACTTCACGTCGCTCACCGCGGCTACGATTGTGCGTATATTGCTCGCGGAACACCTGACAGCGATGAAGGCTATCCAGCATCTTGTTGTAACTTGGGGGCATTGCGAGACTGGCTAGTACACAGCGACGAACATTTTCTGATAATTCATCGACCTGAACCTGACTGCCAACAAAAAGGAACGGGAGACCTTTGTCCCAAGCGAGCATAGCCTCGACCGTCTTCTCCAATGGCTGACCATCGCAGTCGCCCAGCATTACTGCACTGATCTCAGTGCTCTCTTCAATGCTGGCATCCGCAACTTTGCGCCAGTCTGACGAGCCCGCCACGATAACTTCTTCGCCCAGGAAATCGAGAATCACCTTTAGATCATGGCGACGTTGTTCGTCGTCATCGACAAGTAAAATTTTGATTTCTCTCCACATGGCAAATGCCCTTTACCTCAATAAAACACGGAACAGCGTAATCAACGCCAACTGATTGACTTCCCTCTTTTCAGTTAAGTATCAAAATGCGACGAAGTCAAACTTCTGACGTTAAAACTTATCCAGTTAGCCCAAATCTATACTTAATTTGTTGAAATACTTAAGAATATGGCGCCTCAGGACAATAAAAAGCCCTCTAGAAAGAGGGCAAGGAAGTTCACACAAGTGAAAAAAGTCGTGAAAATTCAGGCAGATACTGAACTCGACAGGCGCCCTGGTGCTGATTCGTCGGTTTCAGGGCGAGTACCATGCACAGACTCAAGATATTCCTGACGAATACCGTCCCAGCCCGTCTTGACCTCCAGCATCAGCCCCATAACTTCATCAATCATGTCTGTACTATTCTGTCCGCTCGCTTCCAGAATTCGACGTATCATGTAGTCATAAAGACGGTCGAGATTTCCGGCCAGTTCACCTCCCTGAGTGTGATCCAGGCTCGACTTCAACGTCTGGATGATTTCATTCACCCTGCCAAGCAAACTTGCCTTCTCCTGCATATCCTTACGCTGAATAGCTCCTTTCGCCTGCGCCATACGAGTCAGAGCCGCTTCCATCAGAAGCTGAATCAGACGATGTGGGTCCGCATCGAGGACCTCGGACGTAACGTTTACCTTTTGGTATTGCGACGCGCCGGATTGATACATACACAACTCTCCTGCCGAAATAGCCCACCGAAAAACCTGATGAGCATAATCAAGTGATACTCTCTTTGACGGCCTGCGAGCAGAATTCTTTAGTAACTTTTTGTAGTTTCAGCGAATTTTCAGACGGCACAAGCGGCAAGCTCTTGCCCGGCAATCAGCGGCAAGCGGCCGCCCTCCTCATTCAGATAAATTAAAAACCCCAATAAAATCAACGATATAAAAAATGGCACAGAATTTGATCGTAGGGCTGTAAATGCTAAGAGGTTATTCCCATGGCCAGCGTACAAACGACAGCACAATTAAATACAGCACGGCAGACAGACCACCGAAGTCTGCTCGCTGCCGCCAGCCGTTGTTACAATGAGGCCAGCCGGGAAAACAACCCAGTGTTATTGTCTCAGGCTGCCGACCTTGCTTATCAGGCATGGCAGGCTGACAACAATTACATCCCCGGCATTAACCTGCTTGCCCGTATCGCTATGCGCCGTGGTGCTAATGGAGAAGCCCATCACTGGCTGCAAACGGGTTTAAGCCTGAAGCCTGAAAGCACCGGCCTCTTATACAGCGCAGGTCACCTGGCTCTGATCGAAGGAAAGCAGACACTCGCGGCCGATTACTTTGCGGATGCGACCCGCATTTCGAAAACGAGCACGAAAGCTCCGATTTATCTCGCCCACATCCGCTTACTGCAAGGTGAATACCTCGAAGCCTTTCAGTTATACCGAGAGCTGATAAAAACCCGCTCTGATGATGTTCAGATCCGCAGCAAATTATTCGAAGCTGCAAGCTACATCGTTGCAGATTTCTATTCTCAGGAACTGGAAAGCGAGCTACTGCGCTGGTTCGAGTTTAAAGACGTCGACTACAACCAGCTGAGAAGCCTCACCACCTCTCTGCTCAAACACAAACTTCACTTGAGTGAGGCTGGCTGCCCCATTGAGCCTGAAACCATTGCATCAGACCCGCTGCTGCTGAAAGCCATGATGCGCTTTCATTTCAGTGATCCGTTAATAGAGCGTCTGTTAATTACCCTACGCCAGAGCATTCTGCTGAATAGCAGTCGCGATCTTGCCATTGATTCAGGCTACATGTCTTTCGTAGTCGCCCTGTCAGGACAAATCGAACTTAATGAGGCAGTCTGGTTTATCAGCCAACAAGAGCAAGTGCTCGTCAATCAGCTCAATCAACTGGCAACAAAAATTCTGCAGATTACCGAATTAAAAGCCGAAGATATCAGCGCTATCATGCTACTGACCATGATGTACCAGCCATTGCGCAAAGCACCTTTTTACACGGCTCTTAACGCGAAAGCGTTGCAATGGTCTGGCCATCTGAATGAGCTGATGAGTCTGTGCCTCGATCAACCTCAGCACGTTGCCGCGGCAGCTAAGGCAATTCCTTCTCTTGGGCTCAGTAGCAACGCCACATCACGCAAAGTAAAAACTCAATACGAGGAACATCCATATCCTCGCTGGACGAGTTTGGGATATAACCAGAAGACCGACTACTACGCATCGCTTCAGGCACTGTTTCCGAGTCGCCTGGACGATCTACAACCAGAATCCGGGCCGATCAATGTCCTCGTCGCGGGCTGCGGCACCGGCCGCCACGCTTTACGACTGGTTAAGTACTTTCACCGTATGCAGGTGACAGCGATGGATCTCAGTGCTTCTGCCCTGGGCTACGCACAAGTACAGGCGGAGCATCACCACCTGCCGGTAGACTTCATCCTGGGCGATATTCTTGTCTCAGAACGCCTGGGACAGCAGTTTGATGTCATTGAGAGCTCAGGTGTCCTGCATCATATGGAATCGCCTGAGGCGGGCCTGAAGGCGCTGGTTGATGTACTAAAACCCGGTGGCATCATGAAGCTCGCCCTCTACAGCCGTCAGGCAAGAACGCTCATCTCGGAGCTTCGTTCTGAATTGAATGGCGAACTTCCCAAAAGCGAGCAGGATATACGCACAGTCCGCGAAGCTCTGCTTCATCAAGGAGAAGGACGCTGGCGCGCGATTCTGCAATCACCCGATTTTTACAGCATGAGCAGCGTACGCGACCTGTTATTCCACACCCAGGAACACACATTTGATCTGCAGGAAATACGCCGCATGATTGAAAGTGCCGACCTCGAATGGGTTGGCATTGTGCCGCCACCGGGCGCTCAGCAGCTCGCAGAAAAAATACTGCGTTTGCCACCGGCTAACCTGACGTTAAATGATTGGCATACATTGGAACAGATAGAACCTGCGCTGTTCGCCGGCATGTATCAGTTTTATGTGAGGAAGCCTGCCTGTGGGAGCTATTCAGTCAGCTTGCCTGACTAATAGCGACAGTGATACATGCA
>NZ_CFHJLR010000016.1:0-77097 GCF_984348125.1 Thalassolituus sp. | reverse complement strand
ACTGCACCTCTTTAATGAACAGAAAAAACTGTCCATGAAAGTGGTTACAGATCAGACGCTTTAGCGTTCGGCTGGATTGAATTGTTATACTTTTCTGGGATCTACCCTTGAATAACCATATTAGAACCAACATGCAGTTTTAAATCTCCTGGAAATGGGATTTTCTGTCTAACGACAAAAATTACTTTCTTCTGAGAAATATCGAATCTTAAGTTTGCATCTGAGGTAGTTCTTGACACTGATGCAATTTTCGCATTACCTGGCCCTATATTTAGAGTAATAGAATCATCTAAGGAATCATATTCCATAGACCACGTTTGTATATTTTCCCAGCCACGGCTTAGATTTCTCCACCTGCACGATCCAGATGCAATAAAGTTCTTATCAAAAAAAACAATATCACCAGAAAAGTTGTCTGCTTGATATCGAAACACTCCCACGGACATATTCATAGTTCCTGAAATAGACTGCGCAAAAGTTTCCACTCCTTTTGACAAACCAAGTTCTTCCCAGCGTTTTTCTAAAACATCCAATTTTTCGTCATGATCAGAAAAGCTTTCTACAAATATATTCTCAATTTCCGATTCCATAATTCATCTCCGATTAAGGCAGGTGTTGAGTAGGTATAACAGTTTGTTAGTGTGCGTGCGCATTTATCCTGGGACACTCTTTCGAGCTTTCCGGGATAACTCTTTGACTCAATTGAAAAATCTTCCATAACTCAAATCTCCCTTCCAGAAAAACGCGCACGCCTGTTATTTCGGCGAGTGCTTGCATATAAACTTATAAACCAAGCTGGCAACTCTTTGATTCGATTGAGGTTTACGGTACCCCGCTCTGACAAAACGCGCAAGCACGAAAACAAAGCGTGCGCGTTTTGCTCGAAAAGTCCGAATCATACTGTATGGATAACCATGTATTCTTTACATTCAGAAGCGGTTGCCCATATCATGGCGAGACACTATTTTCTGTTCATTCTTCATAGGCTATTCGCATGCTCTCTTTCAGCCATTACCTCGAACAAGCCGCTGCTCAGCATCATGACTTCGATCTGAAGCTCAAGCATGCAATGAAGCCTGTATCCGCCAAGAAGCTGGCCGCGATTCCCGATGACCGCTGGTTGTCCTGCCTGTCGCAGTGTGTGTTTCAGTCTGGCTTTAACTGGAAGGTCGTTGCGAATAAGTGGCCGCGTTTTGAAGAGGTGTTCTGCAATTTCCGCACAGACGTGTTGGTCATGTGGCCACAGGAGCAATACGAGCAGTTTATGCAGGATGACACCATCATCCGTCATATGGCGAAGATCAATTCGGTGTACGAAAACGCCCTGTTCTTCACTGACCTGCAACGTGAGCACGGCAGTGCCGCGGCCTGGTTTGCATCCTGGAAGCCAGAAGATTACGCCTTAAACCTTAAGGTGTTCCGCAAGCGCGGCAACCGGGTTGGTGGGCGAACCGGCCAGATCTTTCTCCGTCGCATGGGGGTGGATTCGCCGATTTTCAGCGACGATATGATTCTGGCACTCACGAGCAAAGGCGTGATTGATGGAGTACCTACGTCAAAAGCGAGCTGGAAAGCCTTTATGGATGCCATGTTGCGCTGGCGCGACGAAACCGGTTACAGCCTCACAGAGCTGAGCCAGATTTTGTCCTGGTCTATCGGTCCGCGAAGATAAAGGGCCGCGAAGGTAAAAGGTCTTTAGCGTCAGAAAGCTAAAAGGTGTCGGTCGGGAATCTCTCGTCGTATACTCTCGGCTGCGTTTTATTTGTTTCTTTTAAGGTTTGTTATTCATGTCTGCCCCTAGCACGAACACCCCAGATCACCAGCCGCGTCCGTTTGTCGATCTGATGGTCAGTATTGTGATTCCGTCCATCATTCTGATGAAGTTCAGTGGTGACGAACATCTCGGCAGTGTGAATGCGCTTCTGCTGGGTCTCGCCTTCCCTCTGGGTTGGGGCCTGTTTGAGCTGGTGAAGTACCGTAAGAAGAATTTTATCGCCCTGCTGGGGATGATCAGTGTCGGCCTGACCGGTGGCATTGGTCTGCTGGAACTTGATGCTGGCTATCTGGCGATCAAAGAAGCTGCGATTCCTGCCATTATCGGTCTGGCGGTGCTTATTTCGACCCGCACCCGCTATCCACTGGTGCGCACCATGCTTTATAACCCGAATGTGCTGGACGTCGATAAGATTCAGAGCGCTCTGGAAAAGAATAAAGCGACAGAAGAATTTGAAAGCCGCCTGATGAAAGCAACGTACTTCTTTGCCGGTACCTTCCTGTTTTCATCCATCATGAACTATGTGCTGGCAAAGTGGATTGTCGTCAGCCCTTCGGGTACTCAGGCCTTTAACGAAGAGCTGGGCCGCATGACATTGGTCAGCTATCCCATGATCGCGATTCCATCCATGGCCATGATGCTACTGATTTTCTATTACCTGTGGCGCACGATCCGTCGCCTTACTGGCTATACGCTGGAAGAAGTACTGGCTCCGCACCTGGCGGATAAGTGACCGCGGATCAAAGACAGAGAGACAGCCAGATTCGTTCTATTATGCGTTCGATGCCAATTGCCACACCTGTGGCAATTTGCTACATTTTGAGTTACCTGAATCTGTGAGTACACCGCTATGGCAACTACTAGCATCCGACTGGATCAAGAGCTTGTAGAGAAAGCCACCATTATGGCAAAAGCCTTGAACCGAACCCCTCCCAAGCAAATTGAACACTGGGCTAAGATCGGCGAGATCATGGAAGATAATCCAGACTTACCCTATGAGTTCGTAAAACAGGCGATCATCGCTAGAGCAGAAAAAGAAGCTGGAAAATTAGAGAGCTATGACTTTGGCTAACACGACAGGAAAAGTTACCAGAGTTGTACAGACACCCAGTTTTAAAAAAGCAGTTAAGAAACTTAAACCTAATCAAAAAGCCGACCTTGATGGCGCGGTGAGAGAGGTCATGAATGACCCCTTTCTCGGCGAGCAGAAAAAAGGCGATCTCGCCTTTCTACGCGTTTATAAATTCAAAATGACTAAGCAACTCATGCTGTTAGGTTACAGCTACGAAGACGGCGCTTTGCTTCTGGAGCTGATTGCGCTCGGGTCTCACGAGAACTTCTATCGTGATGTTAAGCGCATCACATGAATCCACTTGAAACTCCAGATCACTAAACGCCCATTCTCGTTGGGTTGATCAGTAATCGGTAACCGGAAAGATTGATTCAGCGTACATCTGCAGCTCATATATCCACTGTAGCTTCTGAGGGTCATCCGCTACGCGCTGTGCTGCCTGCTCAAGGATTGGCGCGAACTGCTCGAAGGTCAGCAGTGGCGAACCAGGAACGCCCTGCATAAGGCGCTGTGTACGATGCTGCTCCCAGCGCTCGCGCTCGTCTTCGTTGAGGGTGTCAGAGAAATTACGTGCCCGGTAGCGGAACAGCATTTCTTCCCCGCGCTCATCCTGAAATGGGTTCGGATAATCCGCCAGATCCCAACCCTGCATTCGCTGTATTTCATCCATTGCCTGTTTGTCAGCATTCGAGAAGAAACCATCGTATAAGCGAGCATCCACGTCGGAGATTTCGGCAAACTGACGATTGCCAAAGACCTCAGCCATTTTGGCATTCAGAGGTCCTGCTTCACGCAGTATCTTCAGATGGCGACGCAGGTCATCGCCGCTGATGTTCCAACGCTCTGCCTGATCCGGTGTCAGCGTATTTGCAGGCGCAATGACAGGAGATTTGTTGATATGAATTTCTTTCAGAGGCAGGCGGGTTATTCCTTCTGGCATGTCCGCCGCTCGGGTAAAGACGCGCTCTGAAATCTGCTCAGCACTCAGGTCATAGAGTGCGGTCGGATCGGCAGACAGATCCCACGCAATAAAACTGTTTTTGTTTGTCGGGTGCCAACACAGAGGTGCAACAACGGCCATACAGCCCTGCTCTACCGGGTACATTCCTGATACATGCATCAGTGGCTTATGAGTGCCGACATCAATCAGGCCACCCAGCGCCTGCTTACTACGATGCTGATATAGATAACGGTATAATTTAGGTTGTTTATCTTTGATCAGGCGTGCCAGAGCAATGGTCGCACGCACGTCGGACACCGCGTCGTGAGCCTTACCGTGGTCGAGGCCATTTGCTGCAGTCAGGTGCTCAAGCTTAAAGCTGGTTTTGCCAAGGTCGTTCTTTGGCCATTCAATACCTTCCGGGCGCAGTGCATAGGCACAACGGACTACATCGAGCAGGTCCCAGCGCGAGTTACCGCCCTGCCACTCACGCGCATACGGGTCAAAGAAATTGCGATAGAGCGTGTAACGGGTGAACTCATCGTCAAAGCGAATGCTGTTGTAGCCGGCAACACAGGTACCAGGCTGACTGAACATGTCATTGATGCGAGCGATGAACTCACGCTCTGGAACACCCCTGCTCTGGCAATCCTGCGGCGTAATTCCTGTAATCAGAACCGCATCGGGGTGCGGTAGATAATCATCTGTCTGGCGACAGAAGATTTCGACAGGCTCTTCGATTTCATTGAGGTCTTCGTCGGTGCGGATAGCGGCAAACTGCGCCGGACGATCCCAGGCCGGGTTAGCGCCAAAGGTTTCGTAGTCGTACCAGACGATGGTGTTCACTCAATGCTCCTGTGTGCAGATCAAAACGCTAGTTTACCGGTTATATGGCACGCATAAAACAAAACCCCCGGAGGACAGCCTGCGGGGGTTCTGTTAAACATCAGCTCAGCGGGTACTTACCAGCCTTTACGCGGGTTACCCGGTACGATCCAGCCCTGCTCTTCATTGCCCGGAAGTTGAGGCAGCTCCCCGTACAACAGGTAATGATGAGCGTCACGAGCCGACTGACGAGGCAACTCTTCCATCGGCAGGTGGCCGACGACTTCGTAAGAAACAAAGGTCATGTTCGGCAGATGCGTTTTGAACTGCTTCATGACGCGCTCTGGTGTCCACTCGTCATCCTCGCCCCACATAACCAGTGATGGCGTCTGGATGTACTTGATGCGATCACTTTCGTTCTCGCCTTCTTCAAGTTGTTTCTCCATGGTGCGGGCAACATCAATAAAGGCCGTACGGTTGCCTTTGCGCAGCATCATGTCCTGATTGCGGCGAACCACTTCGTCGCTGACTTTTTCTTCGTCTGCGTACATGGACTCAACACGGTCGCGCACGCGATAGCGCGGCAGAGTCCATGAGTTCAGGCCAGCGAGGACAGGAATGGTGTTGTAACCCAATACCGGATGGACTTCCTGATCAAAGCCTGTGGAATCAACGAGCACCATGCTCTCAACGCGCTCTGGGTATTCTTTGGCGAAGTTCCAGGTAATGAAACCGCCATAAGAGGCGCCTACCAGCTTAACGCTATCGAGGCCGAGCTTGTCCATGAAGGCTTCGACTTTGCCCATCATGTACTCGACGTCGTATGTTTCTGTTTTTGGGTCAGGCCCGGTCAGGCCGTGTCCTGGAAGATCCAGACGAATCACGCGGAAGTCGGTGGCCATGCGCTCTACCCAGGCATCCCACACATGCAGAGAAGAGTGCTCGCCATGCAACATCAACACAGCTTCATCGCCAAAGCCCTGATCGGTGTAATGCATCACCAGACCATCTACGGCGGTAAACTTCGAGCTTTCGTCGGTGTATTTTTCGGTCAGTTCAGAGAGAGGCCTCGACCCCAGGCCAAAGTAGGCACAGCCCGTAGTAACAACGGTAGTTGCGACCATACTGGCTACCAGCAGCAGCTTGATGAGTTTCATCGTGATCCCCGGATCTTATTATTGTTGTCGTTTTATTTTTGCCACAATTCTCGATACTCTACCACAGCTTTAAGGGGTCGTCTCGCCTTCTGCATCAATCTGCTACTGACTCAATTCTGCGCTTCCCCTCTGCTGCTATGACGTTAGAATGATCGTCCTTTTCGAGAACATTTGTTGTAAGCGAACTTCATGGCTCTATTCAAAAAGTTATTCAACAGGGACAAAACCCGCAACGCGACCGACACTAAGAAAGCGCCGGCCGCGAAAACTGGGCGTCAGTTAATTCTCAGCGAGAAAGACAGCGACCGCCGTCTGACACTGATAAAAGAAGTAACCGAAGAGAACGAGCTGGAAGCTCTGATCCGTGAGGCAGATAAGGAAACCCGTCAGCAGATTGAGTCTGTCTGGCTTGAGCGTCTTGCCCCATCAGGAGCGCTACCCAGTGGTGCGAATGATCAGGTACTGACCCGTATCGCATCACTGACTCAGGATGCCGCGCTGGCAAAGTCTGCGGTTGCGGCAATCGGTGACGAACCGGCTCGCCTGGCGCTGGCCAAAGAGCATTCTCTGGCACGCGTACGTCTGGCAGCAGCAGAAACGATTATTTCAGCCGATGCACTGCACGAACTGCAGAAACATGCTCAGGGCAAAGACAAGGCCGTTTACCGCCACTGCAAAGATGCCCTTGCGGCACTTAACGCAGAACAGGAAGCCCGCCAGAAAGTTCAGGACAAGATCGATTACATCCGCAGTAATGCAGAGACCCTGCTGCGCCTGGGCTATGGCCCGGAGTTCACAGGTAAAGTGCAGATTCTGAAGCAACGCTGGCAAGACCTTCAGAACGCCATCGAAGGCTTTGACACGGCGGATATTCCAGCCCTGCTGGAAAAACTTGAAGCGATTCTGACTGCGCAGAAAGAAGAAGAGCAAAAAGCCGCAGCACTCGAAGCTGAACTGCAGCAAGCGACTGAACAGCAACAGCGTATCCTTGCTCACCTGCAGGATGCACTGGAAAGCATCAGTGATGATTCCACCGCTGAAAGCCTGAAAGAAACTCTACTCAGCGAAGAAAGCGCCTGGGCAGAAGCCACAGCTAAGCACTCGGCATCCGCAAGCCAGCAAAAGCAGTACGATAATGCCGTTGCCGAAATCACAACCGCAGCGTCAGCCCTGCAATACCTTGCTGAGCATGAAGACATTAAGGGTGAACTGTCTCCGGAGCAGGCCCGTGAACACCTTCCACACCTTGCCTGGCCGCACAGTGCCAGCGCTCCAGAATGGCTGACAGCTCTGAGAAAAGCGGCCGGTGAAAAGCCGAAAGCGGCAAAGCCAGCACCTGCGAAACAGGATGACAGCGAAGCCCGCGCTAAAGCCGAGGCGCTTATTGAAACGCTCGAAAGCGCACTGGAAGCAAAAGTTGTTGCAGACGCTGCCAGCGCGCTCAAGCAGATTCATCGTTTGAACGACAAGCTGACGCAAAAGACACAGAAGCAGATGCAGGGCCGCCTTCGTCTGCTGACCAATCAGCTGAACGAACTCCGCGACTGGCAGGGCTTTGCTGTAACGCCGAAGAAGGAAGCCCTGTGCGAGCAGATGGAAGCCTTAATCGACGCCGATATTGCGCCGGACTTACTGGCCGAGCGTATTAAAGAGCTTCAGACCGAGTGGAAATCTCTTGGCCACTCGAATGACCGGGATCTGTGGCAGCGCTTCCAGGAAGCCTCTGACAAGGCCTTTGAGCCGTGCAAAGCTTATTTTGCAGAACAGGCTCAGCAGCGTGAGAAACTGGTATCACTGCGTAATCAGCTCACCGAAGAGCTACGCCATTACGAAGCCAACATGGACTGGGACAGCGCAGACTGGAAAACGGTGCAGAATACGTTGAATGCCGCCCGTGATACCTTCCGCTCTTATTCGCCGGTTGATCGTGCGTCTCACCAGAAAACCCAGAAAGCATTTAACGACGTCTGCGACGCGATCTATGCGCACCTGAAAGCCGAATACGATCGTAATTTAGATCAGAAGCGCGCTCTGGTCAGCGCTGCTGAAGCGGCTGCGAACAGCGACGATATGAGCGCAGCAGCAGAAACAGTGAAGAAAATCCAACAGGACTGGAAGTTGGTCGGCGTGACCCCTCGCGGTCCGGACCAGAAACTATGGAGCCAGCTGCGTAAGCATGCAGATTCTGTTTTTGCTCAATTGAATGACGCACGCGATGCCCGTAAAGCTGAAATTAACGAAACGGTAGCCAATGCGGAAGCCATCGTTGAAGAAGCAAAAGCGAACGCAGAAAATCAAGGTATTGCGGCAGTAACCGAAGCTCGTGAAAAGCTTGCAGATATTGAGCTTCCAAAAGGAGCACACGGACGCCTTGTTAAATCGCTCAACGACATTGAGGAGCGTATTAACTCTGAACGCAGCGCAGCTAAAGCCGCAGAAGAACGTGGTCGCTGGGATACTCTGCTGGAGTTAGTTTCGTCCAATGAGACACCTGAATCTGACACTGCTCTGCCTTCGGGCATTGAAGCTTCCTGGTTTACTCAGGAAAGCAGCACGGCCGATGCCAGAAAGCTCTGCATCACGATGGAAATACTGGCTGATGTTGAATCACCGGTCGAAGATAAGCCGGCGCGCATGGAGCTTCAGGTTCAGCGTCTGGCAGAGGGTATGGGAAGAAATCTCAGCAAAGAAGAAGAGCGTAATGCGCTTATTAAGCAATGGCTGACAGCAGACGCAGATACGGTGCTGACTGAGCGATTTATTGCTGCGCTGAAGGCAATTATATAAAGCGGAGAAAGCAGTTGTTCATCGTATTGAGGTGCAGCTGCGTCCTGAATAAAAACGGGCCTTTCACAGGCCCGTTTTTATTTGTAGCGACGAGAGCTACTCTTCCTCTTCGGCGCCCTTCACGATCAAAAAGCGATACTCCCCATCAACTTCTTCGTTTACCAGCATTTCATGGCTGAGAAACGCACAGAAGCGCGTAAAATCGCGCACGGTTGAAGGGTCTGTTGCCAGTATCTGTATGACTTCGCCGATCGCCATTTCATTAATTTCTTTGTGAAGCATCATTACCGGCTCTGGGCAGAAAAGCCCGCGGGCGTCTAATGTTCTGGCGATATCAGTCATAGTGATCCTGTTAATGTGAAAATCTGAGAGTCAAAAAGAGACCGCGACGCTGAGCCATCACCACGATGGAAATCACTGCTGCACACAGTGCCGCCGCAACGGTGAAGTGACCCGCGTAACCAATATGGGTGGCACTATACCCCGACAAGGCACCTGCGACCATTCCGGTGATTATGACTACGCAGCTCTGAAAGGCATAATCCGCGCCCTCTGAGTGCTCGCGGCAGCGATCCATCATGACCGTAAACAGAGCTGCGGTGGCCATCCCACCCGCCACGTGTTCGGCAATCACGGCCAGCCAGATCGTAAACATATCCCCTGCAGAAATCAGGGAGTAACCAAGCATTGCGACAGTCTCAAAGAGAAGGAACAAGACTAATGCATAGGCCCGGGGCATCCGGCCGGTCAGCCAGCCTCCGAACAAGGCACCAGACAGGCCCGCAAGAAAACCACCAATGCCGAGTAAAGCTCCCATCTGCTCAAGTGTGACGCCCAGGTCAGACAGATAAGGCCTGATCATCTGAGTCCCGAACGCATCACCAAACTTATAAAGCGCAATCAACGCCAGCCATAACCACGGGCTGTCGAGACGAAAGAAACCAGACCACTGCTTCCAGACGTCCTGCTCTGCTTTGGTATGCCGACGTGGCTTCCAGAAGTACAAAGGTAAACTACCAAGAAACATCAGTGCTGCGACGGACAGCAAAGAAAACTGCCAGCCAAGGTAATTAAAGAAAGACAGCAGAACGCCACCGGCCAGTACCATACCGACACGGTAGCCACCCACCTGAATGCCATTACCGAGACCACGCTCTTCAGGTTTAAGATTCTCTACAGCGACCGCATCAGTGGCGATATCCTGCGTGGCGGTTAATAGATTCACGGCCATCAGAACAAGTGCCAGCGCTAACACGCCATCGCTCGTCAGCCATGGCAGCGGGACAAACGACAAGCCAATCAGAACCAGCACAGCGGTGTGATTCATCGCCAGAATCCAGCTGCGACGATACTCTCCGGGAACGATGGATACCCGGTCCAGCACTGGCGCCCAAATAAATTTCAGCGCCCAGGGCAGTGCTACCAGAGACATCAGTCCGATGGACCTGAGATCGACGCCCTGCTCGCGCAACAGCACGGGCATTGCCTGGCCAAAGAAGCCGTGGGGAAGGCCCTGAACAAGATACAGAGAAATCAGAGCGAACCATTTAAGTGGCGTGTTCATATATTTTTATTCGAACCGATAAAAGAAATAAAATGTTCCAGCACAGCTTGTGGTGCTTCTAACTGTGGATAATGGCCTATTCCATTCAGGCGGACTACGTTCGGCTGAGGTATCAAAGATTCATAATGATCAGCCATGTGTCCACCTGATACAGGGTCGGCAGTGCCGTCGATTAATAATAGAGGTACATCCAGCTTCTGAAGCGCTCCAACCCAACGCTCTCTGTGTTTCCTTCGGTCGGCAATATAATGAAGCATGATATGAGATTTTCTATGCCCATCATTTCGTGAGAACAAATGCCAAAGATCGTTCGCTTCAGGCGAAGTTAGTTTTGTATGTTCACCGAACACCGCATTCAGGTTCTTCTCAAACGTTCGACGAGAGGCGAATTTCGATAATAAAGGACCAACAGGGCTGACCAGCAACTTCTGAATCAGACGCGCTCTATGCTGCTCAGGGAAAAGACCTCCATTCAGCAACGTCATAGTTAGTATCTGGAGACGCTCAGACTCTGGATCGAGGTGTCGTGCAGCTAATTCCTGCGCCACGGTATCACCATAATCATGGGCCAGAATATGCGCTTCCTGAATCCCCCGCTCGGTCAGGACAGACTCAATCAGATCTGCTTGGGCATGAATAGAAAATTGGAAGTCAGCAGGCTTATCGGAAAAGCCAAAACCCAACATATCGATGCTAATAAGGCGGTAGTCGTTCTTCAGCGCTTTCCATATGTAGTGCCAATCCCACCCAGCGGTTGGAAAGCCATGAATCAGAAGAATCACCTCTTCACCGGCACCGGAATCCTGATAGAAGACCCGATATCCCCTGAACTCGGCCGTTTGCCCTTGCTTGTGCCACGCCGCCAATCCGTTACTTACAGTCATGATTTCCCCGTGTTAGTTCAGAAGGTCTGACTACCTGTATACTCTCTCAGGTGTTACCCAGTATGCCTCAGATAACTGCCCGTATGAAAAAACTGCACCCCAGAAACATTCACAATCAGGAATACGATTTTTATCAGTTGATTAAGGCATCCCCGAATCTCGCTAACTATATAACGAGAACACCTTCTTCTCAGCAGACGATAGACTTCGCCAACCCGTCAGCTGTCAAAGCGCTGAACGCAGCTCTGTTAAAACATCATTACCGGGTTACTGACTGGAATATACCTGACGGTGCTCTCTGCCCCCCTGTTCCGGGCCGGGTTGACTACATTCACTACATCGCCGACCTGCTGGATTCGGTAGAGCCCGATAAAAGTGTGCGCATGCTGGATATTGGTACCGGTACCAACGGCATCTACCCACTTCTGGCGAGCAGTGTTTATGACTGGGAGTGTGTTGCAACCGACATCAGCAAGGCATCTCTGGATAACGTCGCGAAGGTTCTGAAGAGCAACGCGGCTTTGAAGTCCCGCATCAGTCTTCGATTACAGCACGACAAACACAAGATGTTTGAAGGTGTCGTTCTGCCGCAAGAGCAATTCGACATATCGGTGTGCAACCCGCCTTTTCATGCGTCTGCAGAAGATGCTCTGCGCGGCAGCCAACGCAAAGTCGCCAACCTCAACAAAGGTAAAGCAGAACCTAAGAGCGAGCCTCTGCTCAACTTTGGCGGTATGGAAAATGAACTCTGGTGCAACGGCGGTGAAGCGCTTTTTCTTAAAAAGATGATTAAAGAAAGTAAGCAGTTTGCGTCGCAAATACACTGGTTTACCAGTCTGGTATCTAAAGCGGAAAACCTGAAGCCGCTGTCGAAACTTGCGAATAAAGCAGGCGCAACAGACGTCAAAATCATTGAAATGACGCAGGGTAAAAAGCAGACCCGTATTCTGGCGTGGACGTTTCAAGCGATAGGTTGATCGAATTGATTGATCGCAAATAGCCTCCAGAAACGAAAAAGCCCCGCAATGCGGGGCTTTCTTTTTACCTGAGCGCTAATGAAACAACCAGAGCAAGGCGTTCAACACCGCTCTGGTAATGCAGTTAGCTCAGATTACTTCTCGACGATAGCTACAACGCCTTGTCCACCTGCCGCACAGATGGAGATCAGACCACGGCCAGAACCTTTCTCATCGATCATTTTCGCCAGAGACGAAACGATACGACCGCCGGTCGCTGCGAATGGGTGACCAGTTGCAATAGAAGAACCGTTTACATTCAGCTTGCTGCGATCGATGGTGCCCAGTGGCTTGTCACGACCCAGACGCTCTTTGCAGAACTTCTCGTCTTCCCATGCTTTCAGGGTAGACAGTACGACACCAGCGAATGCTTCGTGGATTTCGTAGAAGTCGAAGTCCTGCAGAGTCAGACCAGCGCGGTCCAGCATGCGAGGAACTGCGTATGCAGGTGCCATCAGCAGGCCTTCTTTCTCTTTGTTGCCGTCTTTGCCGAAGAAGTCGACAGCAGCAGTTTCGTAGAAAGAAAGGTAAGCGCGTACTGGCAGGTTGTGCTCTTTCGCCCACTCTTCAGACGCCAGCAGTACACAAGATGCACCGTCGGTCAGCGCTGATGAGTTAGCAGCAGTCAGCGTACCTTTGCCAGACTTCTTATCGAATGCAGGTTTCAGTTTCGCCAGCTTGTCCATGTCTGGTTCGCGAGCCAGGTTGTCTTTTTCCAGGCCCTGGAATGGAGTAACCAGATCATCGAAGAAACCACGATCGTATGCAGCCAGCAGATTCTTGTGGCTGTTGAATGCGATTTCGTCCTGCTCTTCGCGGGTGATGCCCCACTCTTTAACAGTGATCTCAGTGTGATCACCCATAGACAGGCCAGTACGTGGCTCGCCGTTACGAGGAATCAGAGGTGCCAGGTGCTTAGGACGAATCTTAGCCAGCTGCTTCAGTTTGTCCTTAGTTGTCTTCTTGCGGTTCGCTTCCAGCAGGATCTTACGCAGGCCTTCGCTTACGCCGATCGGTGCATCAGAAGTGGTGTCAGAACCACCAGCGATTGCTGAGTCGATGTGACCCAGAGCAATCTTATTAGCCGCCATCATCAGTGCCTGCAGACCAGTACCACACGCTTGCTGGATGTCAGTTGCTGGCGTTTGTGCGTCCAGAGCAGTGCTCAGTACACACTCACGAGTGAGGTTGAAGTCACGGCTGTGCTTGATTACAGCGCCAGCGATCACTTCACCGATACGCTCGCCTTGCAGGCTGTAGCGGTTTACCAGACCATTCAGTGCTGCAGTCAGCATGTCCTGGTTAGAAGCATAAGAGTACGCAGTATTAGAACGTGCGAAAGGAATACGGTTGCCGCCAATAATAGCGACGCGACGAACAGTCTGTGTCATGTCTCAATCCTGTCGGTGTAAAAACGGGAGCTTGTATAAAACTTGCCTATATAACGGCAGAACGCAAAATATCACAATATTCTGCCCAGTGCTGCGCAAGTCTATCGAACCAGCAACTGGCAGCATTGGCTGAAGTGACATAAGACCGTATGCCTGAGGTCAATTTCAGGGGTTATTAATGTTGGTCTAATCTGTTACCTTCCGGCGCTGTACATCGTGCCGATGTGATCCAAGTATCAACTCCCGTAACCCAAACGCATGTAAGAAACGAACGGAACGGACCATGAGCAACTTTTACGAAACAATGTTGAACAACAACCTGGGCCGCAGCCTGCTGAAAAACGTTGGCCTGCCTACCCCAATCGAACTGAAGCGCTACAACCCAAATCAGGAAACTTACTTCGAAGGTAAGGTTCTGATTGGTACCAGCAAGGGCGGTGCTCTGCTGAACGATCTGATGCGCAACCTGAAAGAAGCGAAAGCGACTGTTTACTTCCCAGCGGCTGCACAGACTGCTGCTGACATCCTGGCCGCTGCCGACAAAGCAGGCGTTCGTGCTATTGGTGTTGAAACCAAGAAAGGCATGGCTGAAAAGTTCGACGCTCTGGTATTCGACGCTTCTGGCTTTGAAAGCGGCGCTGACCTGAACCAGCTGTACTACTTCTTTAACCCAGTTATGCGTCAGCTGAACAGCAACGGTCGTGTGATCGTTCTGGGTCGCCCACACATGAAAGCAAAAACTGGTGAACAGGCTGCAGCAATGCGTGCTCTGGAAGGCTTCACCCGTTCTGTTGCTAAAGAAATCGGTAAGAAGTCTGCAAACGCTACTTCTGTATACGTCGAAGAAGGCGCAGAAGCGAACATGGACTCTGCGTTCCGCTTCGTTATCTCTGCTAAGTCTGCATACATGGACGGTCAGGTTCTGACTGTATCTAAAGCTGACGCTAACACTTACCCAGACTGGCACAAGCCTCTGGCTGGCAAAGTCGCTCTTGTGACTGGTGCAGCACGTGGTATCGGTGAAGCAATTGCCCGTACTCTGGCTCGCGACGGCGCTAAAGTTGTTGGTCTGGACATTCCACCAGCAGAAGCAGATCTGAGCCGCGTTATGGCTGAAATCGGCGGCGAAGTACTGCTGGCTGATATCTCTTCTAAAGAAGCTCCTCAGCAGATTTCAGACAAGCTGAAAGAACTGGGCGGCGGTGACGTGATTGTTCACAACGCTGGTGTAACCCGCGACAAAATGCTGGCTAACATGCCTGAGCACTGGTGGAACATGACCATCGACATCAACCTGCTGGCTGAAGAGCATATCAACGATGCGCTGATCGCCAACAAGACCATCAACAAAGGCGCAAGCATCATCTGCGTATCTTCTATGAATGGTATCGCTGGTCAGGTTGGTCAGACCAACTACGCAGCGTCTAAAGCAGGTGTTATCGGTTACGTTCAGTACATGGCTCCTGAACTGGCTAAGAAAGGCATCACCATCAACGCAGTAGCACCAGGCTTCATCGAAACTCAGATGACTGACGCTATTCCGTTCATGACTCGTGAAGTTGGCCGTCGCCTGAACTCTCTGTCTCAGGGCGGTAAGCCAGTAGACGTAGCAGAAACCATCGCGTTCTTCGGTAACCCAGCGTCTAACGGCGTAAGCGGTAACGTAGTACGTGTATGTGGTCAGTCTCTGGTTGGTGCGTAAGCAGCACATCTAAGTGGCGCTTGATCGAGCAGAACACCAGAAACTGAATCGAAAAAGCCGGCAATTGCCGGCTTTTTTGTGTCTGAAGGAAATTCGGATTTCTAAAAAATCACCGTTTCTTTTTTGCTTTCTTCTTGCGTAAAAAATCTTTCACGGGCGTTTTCTTCGTAGGCAGAGCCCCTTCAAAACGCTTGCGCATCTCTTCGACCTTTTCTTCTTTGTCTTTGTGTGAGCGCTCCGCACGGTGCTTCTCACCCGCTTTTGCGAAATCTACTACTTTCGAGTCTGCCAACCTTGCCTCCACTGAGCCAATATCGATCATTCACCTTCATGCTATCATCACGACCTGTCAGTTCCAGTAGCAAAAGAGTGCAATGTCCACAGTTTTACCGATTGATGCCGTTCTTGACGATCTGAGAGCAGCCTTAGAGAGCCATGATAATGCACTGCTGATCGCTCAGCCCGGCGCCGGTAAAACGACTCGTGTTCCTCTGGCTCTTCTTGAGGAAGCATGGCTTGCTGGGAAAAAAATCCTCATGCTGGAGCCACGGCGTGTGGCTGCGCGTAACGCTGCAACTTTTATGGCCCGCCAGTTAAATGAACAGGCCGGTGAGACCGTCGGCTACCGCATGCGGCTGGAGAACAGAGTCTCTGCGCAAACCCGCATTGAAGTGGTTACCGAAGGTATTCTTAACCGCGTGCTCTTGGACGATCCGGAACTGACGGATGTCGGCCTGATTATTTTTGATGAATTCCACGAACGGAATCTGGCCTCAGATCAGGGGCTGGCGCTGTGTCTTCAGGCGCAACAGGTGTTTAATCCCGAGTTAAAACTGCTGGTGATGTCGGCCACGCTGGATGCTCTCGAGCTGGCAAAGCTGCTGAACGCTCCTGTCATCGAATCCGATGGCCGCAGCTTCGCTGTCGAAACGCACTACCGCCCTGCCCGCGACGCCAATGAGCGTTTGGTGCCTCACGTTTGTCGAGTCATCGGTGAAGCCCTGCGCGATACGGAGGGCGATATTCTCGTGTTTCTGCCCGGTGCAGGCGAGATAACCCGGGTACAGAATTCGTTAATTGAATCTACCCGAAATATTCTGATTACCCCACTGCACGGCCAGCTCAATGACAAAGAGCAGAAGCAGGCACTCAACCCCGATGATAATGGCCAGCGCAAAGTCATTCTGGCGACCAATATCGCCGAAAGCTCCGTCACTATTGACGGCGTGCGCGTTGTGATTGATTGCGGGCTGGAAAAACGCGTGCGCTTTCGCGCAGCACTCGGTATGCAGGAGCTGGTAACACAGGATATTTCTGTGGCCAGTGCGGTACAGCGTGCTGGTCGTGCCGGAAGACAGGCTCCCGGAGTGTGTTATCGCCTCTATACCGAAACCAGTATGCAACAGCGTCCGGCGCATATCCGCCCAGAAATTAACGACGCAGATCTGGCACCTCTACTGCTGGATCTGGTGCAGTGGGGAGCGTCTGCGGATGAACTGGACTGGCTCACGCCCCCGCCCAAAGGCCACCTCAGTCAGGCACAGGATCTGCTTTGCATGCTAGATATTCTCGAAAATCAGCAGCTCACCGATCACGGGCAGCGTTGCCTGACTACAGGCCTTGAGCCCCGTCTCGCCAATATGCTGATCCGTGGCGAGGCTGCTGGCTTCGGTAAAAATGCCTCTGAGCTGGCGGCACTGTTGCAGGAACCGGCCTTGCTGCGTCAGGGCGATGATATTGAGCGCATACTGCTACAGGCTCGCGGGACTTCTCGCTGGAAAAGCCGCGTTGCGCCCATGGCCCAGCGCCTGATGCAGAAGCTCAATATTGAGAAAGACACCTCCCCCGCCGATACCGGCTTTCTGCTCGGCTGTGCTTTTCCGGATCGTATCGGTCAGAAACGCGGAGCGGATACTCAATATCTGCTAGCCTCCGGTGCCGGTGCCACGCTGGCCGATGACAGTGCGTTACTTGGTCAGCCGCTGCTTGCATGTGCCGATATTGCCGCCGGACAACCGAACCGTGTCCGCACCGCGGCGACACTTTCTGAACAAGCAATGTCGCAACTCACTGAACTCCACCCGCACATGCTCAGCCGCCATATCGACGTGCGCTGGCTCGATAACGGCCAGCTTCAGGCGCAGGAACAACAGCGACTGGGGAAACTGATTCTATCGGCGAAGAAACTCGACACAATGACCGCCGATGACTGGCAACAGGCCTGGCGCGATCTGATTCTGGCCAAGGGTCTGAAAGTACTGAACTGGGATGACTCTGCAACGAACCTGTTAAGCCGGCTGCGACTTGCTCATGAATTCCAGCCAGAGCGCTGGCCGGATGTCTCTGACGAGGCCCTGCTGAATACGCTCGATGACTGGCTGATGCCCTTCTTAACCAGCGCCCGCCACCAGCGCGACCTGAAGAAACTGAATCTGTGCGGCGCACTGCTTTCTCAGCTCGAATGGGATCAGCAACAGGGGCTGGCCTCCCTGGTGCCAACTCATATCACAGTGCCGAGCGGCACGAATATCCGTATCGATTACCGCCAGAACCCGCCGGTACTGGCCGTGAAACTGCAGGAAATGTTCGGTTTCGAAGGGCAGCCTGCGATTCTTAATGGCCAGCTACCTCTGATGATTCACCTGCTGTCACCGGCGCAGCGGCCGTTACAGGTCACCCAGGATCTGCCGCACTTCTGGCGTCATACCTACGCTGATGTAAGAAAAGACATGCGCGGTCGCTATCCAAAGCATCCATGGCCAGAAGACCCTCTGTCCGCTGAGGCAACCAGATTTACAAAACGGAGATCTTAGCAAAAGGTGATCGATGAAAAGCGAGGCTATTAAAGGCACAGTGAAGCACTTTCTTTGGACTAGGCTTATATCATGACCGTCCTGAGTTTACTTATGGAGTTGAGATGCGCCCCGTCCTTTTCGCTGTAGCCCTTGTCATTGCGGTACTTACGATCGTCTATTTAAGCCAGCCTCGTGTCGGCGAAGTACCCCAAACAAGTGGAAGCGTTCTCTACAAGAATGCAGAGCCAGCTCTCAAAGCTCCGGCACGGACAGTTCAGAATTCACGAGAGCATATTCATGAGAATCATGATCATGAGGGTAAGCTACCCAGTGAGCTCGAAGAGTATCTGGAAGAACAGCGAGCTCCAGCTTCAGAGATTCCTGTCGTAATTCACGGCAATGGCAGAGCCACCGCTTACCCGACCAATCAATGGTCAACAGTTATGATGATGGTTATCGACGAAGACGGTACTCGACGTATGGTCGAACGCCAGATCACTCCCGATGGAACTTTGGTAATCCCTGAGAAATAGCAATATATCCTCCGGGCTTCCCATTGTCGTAACACAGAGACACTAACAACGCTTACATGGATTAACGGAAACGCACTGGTGTGCGTTTCCGTCAGAGCTACTCTGTAATGACAGAACTCTGCAGGTAGCTCCCGTGACATATCTCGTCCGCCTATTCGCATCACTGGTGTTGGCAGCCCCATCACTCGCTCAGGCGAACATCGTCATCGTCAATAATGATTCCGCCGGTGAAGGATTCAATGATGCTACCTCGGTCTCTGCCGTAGGCGGAAACCCGGCGACTGCGCTAGGCCAGCAGCGCCTCAATGTTTTCCAGCGCGCAGCGGATATTCTCAACAATACCTTTGATATTGCGGTAACTGTCAGAGTAGGCTCAAGCTTCGATCCGCTCACTTGCTCTTCCGGCTCCGCCGTGTTGGGTCAGGCTGGTCCAGCCGCATTTGATTACAATTTCAGCACACGAACCATCACCCCACATGCGCTCTATAACCAGCAGGTCGGCTACGACGCAGACACTGGCACTGTAGAGATCAATGCACAGTTCAATTCATCCATAGATAACAACGATAACTGCCTGTTCAATACCAACTGGTACTACGGCTACGATGCTCCCAGCGGAAACGATAACTCCTTATTATCAGTAGTTCTCCATGAAATTCTCCACGGCATGGGCTTTCTCAGCACTCTACAATCTGATGGGAACAGTGGTGGCGGCTGGAGCACATTGGAAGGATTTGTTGAAGGTTTCGATCCCTACACCTACAAGCTCAAAGACGCGTCTACCGGCCAGATGCTGACAGATCAGGCTGCTGGAACACGCTCAAATGTCATGCGCAGTGGTACAAATCTGGTCTGGAGCGGAACTGAAGCCAATGCAGAATCAGGCAATTACTCATCAGGCATCAACTCAGGCGAGGTACAGATGTACGCGCCGGGTTCGTATAAGCCTGGCTCATCGGTTTCTCACTTCGATACCGCAATGACTCCAAATGAATTGATGGAGCCACAATATACCGAGTTTCTTGACACCGAAGGGCTCGCAGAGCAACTGCTCGTTGATATTGGCTGGAGCTACAATGCAGCGAATGCTCCGAACAGCCCTCCGTCTCTGAGTGTCATAGGTAATCGCTCGCTCAGCGAAGACGGCAGCCTGAATGTCGCTCTTTCGGCGACGGACGCGGATGCTGACTCCCTCACTTACTCTCTGGGTGCCAACAGTGCCGCACTCGGTGCCAGCATTAGTGGTACCACGCTTAACATCAATCCAACTGCTGATTTCAACGGTTCAGGAACCCTCACAGTTAACGTCACAGATGGCGAAGACACTGACTCAGAAACCATCACGGTGACGGTCACCCCAGTCAACGACACGCCAGTATTGGCCAGTATCGGAACCCAGACGGTTAACGAAGAATCGAGCACCTCTGTCACGCTGAGTGCGAGTGACGTCGACGGAGACTCCCTGACCTACCAGCTGGATAGCGCAACAGCGGCACTGGGAGCGTCTGTGAGTGGCAACACTCTCAGTATCAACCCGACGACAGACTTCACAGGCTCCGGCAGCGTAACGGTCAGCGTGTCAGATGGCAGTCTGAGCGACTCTGAAACCTTCACGGTGACGGTCAACAACATCAATGATGCGCCTGTACTGTCGGCGGTATCAGATCTGACAATCCCAGAAGACACTTCAACCACAATCACGCTGACTGCAACCGACATCGACGGCGACAGCCTGACCTTCAGTGCCGTATCAGCCGATACGGGCGTCGCGACCGTTGCGGTAAGCGGCTCAACCCTGACAGTCACTGCAGCGACCGCAAACTCCGCGACCACGACGATTACAGTCACAGTGTCTGACGGCACCCTCAGCGCCGATACCAGCTTTTCAGTCGAGCTGACAGACCCATCAGCCGTTCCGCCGATTACAATGACGCTTGGCGGCGTATCAATCAATGACGGAGCAACCTATGAAGCCCCACTCGGAGCGCTCACAGTCACTCCGGCTGGCGGCACCGGAAATTACACGATCAGCGCCTTCTTCAACGGTGAGGATGGTAGTGAGCTGATCAGTAATGGATCTCTACTCATGCCGGATTCGGGTGCCTTCGCGGGAGTCTATACGCTCGACGTCAGTGACGGCAGTGGCAACACAGCGACCTTCTATGTTGAGCGTCCGCTTCGCCTGACCGCCTCCGTCGACCCTCTACTGCAAAGCACCGACTCTGCATCGCTCTATATCGAAGGTGCCAGTGCAGCAGCCACCATCAGCCTGTCAGCCACGGGAGGAATCTCATTCACCGATACGACGGGAGCTGCGCTGACCTCTATCGATGCACCGGACTCCACCGCAGACTTCAATCGAGCCAGCGTTGGCCTGTCCCTGAGTGCCATCCTCAACGGTACAGTAACCGCAACGGCAAGCAATATTCCAGACAGCGAACTCAACCTCAGTATCGTCGCAAGTCGCACAGTGACTATTACGGTGAGGGACGACAGTGGCCGCCCGGTTGCTGGCGCGGACATCACCATCACAGACGAAAGAGTTGAAGGATGGGGCCTGGACGCAGACAGTGAAACAGATGCCAATGGACGAGCAACCATCACACTACCAGCGACTGCGGTAGACATTGAAATAGACGGGGATGAGTTCAGTTCAGAAGAACTGCAGGTGCCGGCCAATACCAACGCAGTTTCTGTGACACTTGAACCGGCAGCAGTGTCATACACGCTCACCGGTCTGATTCAGGCGCAGGGCTTCAACTTTGACTCTGAACTGCCCGAAGTCCGGATTAATCTCAGCGACGGTAGCCAGTCATTGGCGGACCTGAACGAATTGAGCAATACCCGAGTTGAGTATGAGTGGATGTCAACTCTGGCGAGCGCACTGCCGGAGAGCATGACCGTTGACCACAGCGCCCTACCACCGGTCACCGTGAACCTCAACCCAGCTGCCAGCTCTGAAATTGTCGATATCACCTTGATCACAGAAGCCGATGACGACTCAGCAACCGGCGCCGGCGCTGTCGGGATTTGGGCAACACTGATACTGCTGGGCCTTAGACGTCGTTTACTCAGCCCCAGAGCAGCTTAAGGCCTACCAGCAATGTAATGACCTCATACAGTCGCTTAATCAGCAGATTACCCGACTGTATAGAGGTATGCGCACCAAGGTAGCCGCCCACCAGCGAACCGGCAATCAAAGCAGGAATCCAGTCCCACTTCACTTCAGCGACCGCCCCCATAGTTACAGCTCCCGTGCCATTCCACCCCAGCCCCACCGCGACCAGTGTCTGAGCGACCGCGAGTTTGTACTCAAGACCGAACCAGTACACGAGCCAGAGTGTAACGAACAGGCCGGACCCTGCGGATAAGGCGCCATTGGCAAAGCCGATGATAAACAAACCCACTGCGCCGATGGCCAGCCCGGTAACGTCACGATGTTTTTCTGAGGTAGATAACCCCAGCTCAGGACGAAACCAGGAATACAAAGACAGCATCAGCGTCAGGATACCGAGCGCGATTTCCGCATGGCGCCCGTTCACGTCAAGAATAAAGAGCGCGCCCAGAACAACACCCGGTGCACCCGCAAGAAAGATAACCAGCAGAATCAGTTTATCGAGATGCCCTTCTCTCAGGTGCCGCATTGTCGCCCCAAGACCAAGAGCAACTGTCGCGATTTTATGTGTCGCCAGCGCCAGCGAAAAAGGCAGCCCCATGAAAATCAGAATAGGCAACTGAATCAAGCCGGCTCCACCACCAGCCAATGCTGAAAACCAGTTGGCAACAACGGCAATAAGAAACAAGACCAAATGTTCTGTATACTCGACCATAGAATTCTCAGTTAAAGGGATACCCCTGCATGACTTACGCTCTCTACTATCACGACTATTGCCCATTCTGTCAGCGCGTTCTTATGGCACTGCCGAGCTTCAGTGTTGACGTAGAAAAGCGCAACGTAATGCAAAATAACGAATACCGAAAGCAACAGCAGGAAGCAACCGGTCGTACCACGGTGCCCTGCCTGCTGATTGACGACGGTGAAACTCAGGAATGGATGTACGAATCCGGCGATATTATCCGTTATCTGAAGTCGCTCTGATTGTCTCCAGCAGCGAACCTAACGCCTCAGATGAACCAAGCAGACGCTGAACGGTATCTACAACCGCCTGTGTCTGCGGGTCGACCTCTACATTGATCATATCCCCCACACCCACCAGGCCGAAGGTGGTTACGTCACGAGTCTCAGGGATCAGATGCACAGCAAAGCGGTCGCCAGCCACTTCCGCGATTGTCAGGCTGCAACCGTTAAGTGCGACATAGCCTTTATCTAACAGATAAGGAGCGAGATTATCCGGCCGCTCCATCCACACCACCAGATTATTCGCAGTCTCAATAACCTCAACGACCCTAATCTGCTGCATGACGTGGCCCGATAGCAGATGACCGCCAATCTCATCACCGAACTTAGCTGCACGTTCAATATTCACGATACTTCCAGCCTTCAGGTCGCCAAGGTTGGTGACCTTAAGGGTTTGACCAATAGCGTCAAAACTCACACGGCTACCAGTGCTACTACCAGCACCACTCCCAGAGCTGGCCGGAATAATTTCCCGTGCCGTCAGACAGGTGCCGTTGATAGCAACAGAAGCTCCAATCACAAGCCCATCAACAAGCTCATCAGAGAAATCAAAAATAAAGGTCGCGAAATCCTCCTTCTTGAGAACATCAGCAACAGCAAGTCGGGTCTGCACAATTCCAGTGAACATTTCGGGCCTCGGGTCATCACAGTTGTGGCCATTATGCACTATACTCGGGGCTTATTCATAAAAGTCGAACGACCCTCTGGAAGGTGATTTTGGACGTTAAAAAATCAGGGCTGATTCTGTCTGGTGGTGGTGCCCGAGCTGCGTACCAGGTCGGTGTATTAAAAGCTATCCATAAAATTCTCCCCAAAGGCCACTACAATCCGTTCGATGTTATCTCAGGAACATCTGCAGGTGCGATTAACGGCGTAGCACTTGCCAGTTATGCAGAAAATTACCGGATTGGTATTAAGCACCTCGAACGAATATGGATGCACTTCACCCCTGATCATATTTACCGCACCGATTTTCTCGGAGTTTCACACGGCATATTGAGAATGGCGCGCTCAATGGTCATGGGAAAACGATTTAAAAATGATCCAGTGTCGCTGCTCAATAATCAGCCATTACGGGAACTACTCGGCGAAGCCATTAAATTCGACCAGATTCAGGGCGCTATTGATAACGGCGCACTTCATGCGATCGCGGTTAACTGCTCGGGCCTTGAAACTGGAGAGTCAGTCGCTTTTTTCCAAGGGCATTACAGTATTACCAACTGGAACCGTCACCGTCGGATTGGAAAACGTACGCGAATAACGCTTGACCACCTCATGGCGTCTTCAGCGATTCCAATGATATTTCCTGCGGTTAAATTACACGGCGAATATTTTGCCGATGGCGCAGTTCGCCAGCTTGCGCCGATCAGCCCTGCACTTCATCTGGGTGCAGAGAAAGTTATGGTGATTGGTGTTTCGGGTATCGCCCATAAGCGTAAAGATCACGTGAAACCTCCGGCGGCTTATCCAAGCCCGGCGAAGGTCATGGGTCATATGTTAAATGCCGCTTTCCTCGACAGTATGGAAACCGATGTCGAGCGCCTGCGCCGTATTAACCGGACTCTGACCAGTATTCCTGAAGATGTTCGAAAGGAAGCAGGAATGGAGCTCAAACCCATTGAGTTACTGGAAATCAATCCAAGCCGTTCCATTGATCAGATTGCTGGCGAGCATGCTGCTGAAATTCCTAAAGCCCTGAAAATGACCTTGGGTGGCAGTGGTAACGCAGGCCAGAACGGATCAGGTATTCTCAGTTACTTGCTGTTTTCTAAAGGCTTCTGTAAAGCACTGATTGACCTCGGTTATAGCGATGCCATGCAACGCGCCGATGAAATTCGCGGATTTTTCTCAGATCATTTTGAGGAAGAAAAGTAATGAGCACTCCGAAACGAATTGTCGTACTGACTGGCGCGGGCATTTCAGCCGAATCAGGCATTAATACGTTCCGGGATAATGGCGGCCTGTGGGAAAACCACCGCCTCGAAGATGTAGCAACGCCAGAGGCCTTCGAGCGTGACCCCGCGCTGGTTCAGCGCTTCTACAACGGTCGCCGGGCGCAACTTGCTGACGTCAAACCCAACCCTGCTCACATTGCTCTTGCTGAATTCGAAAAGGAATTTGCCGGTGACTTTTTACTGGTGACACAGAATGTTGACCATCTGCATCATGAGGCTGGCTCACAGAACCTCATACATATGCATGGTGAACTGAAAAAATCGCGTTGCCTCACCACCGGGAAAATCCATAGTCAGCAGGCAGATATTGAAGCAACCAGCCTATGTGAATGCTGTGGTACCGCCAGCTTGAGACCACATATCGTCTGGTTCGGCGAAATGCCGTTATACATGGATGAAATCTATCAAGCGTTAGAGAAATGCGACCTGTTCATCAGTATCGGTACTTCTGGCAACGTCTACCCAGCAGCCGGATTTGTAGAGGTAGCTAACAGCGTTAATGCCAGAACGGTAGAAATAAACCTGGAGCCTTCACGTGGCGCCGATGCGTTTCAGGAAGCCTTACACGGCCCGGCCTCAGTTAAGGTCGCTGAGTTTCTATCTACAATCAGCTGAGGCTCTATCTACAATCAGCCGAGGCTCTATCTACAACCAGCTGAGGCTCCTGCTTACCCACCTCAAAGAATACAGGCATAAAAAAACCCGCCGAAGCGGGTTTTTTCAACAGTACTGAAAATCAGTCGTTGTTAGTCGAACCAATCTTATGGATCGACAGGTCAGCACCGTTGAACTCTTCTTCTTCGCTCAGGCGAATACCCGATACAGCCTTCACCAGACCGTACACGATAAAACCACCAATCAGAGCGACTGCGATACCAGCAACAGTACCAATCAGCTGTGACATCAGGCTGACGCCACCAAGGCCGCCCATTGCTTCTGTGCCGAAGATACCGCAGGCAATGCCGCCCCACGCGCCACACAGGCCGTGCAGAGGCCATACACCAAGTACGTCATCGAATTTAGGGAACTTGTTCTGAGCCAGAGTGAATACCCACACAAACAGCGCACCAGCAACACCACCGACCAGCAGAGCACCTATGGGATGCAGAACGTCTGAACCCGCACACACAGCAACCAGACCTGCCAGAGGACCGTTGTGGATAAAGCCCGGGTCATTGCGACCAACGATCATTGCAACAACAACACCGCCAACCATCGCCATCAGGCTGTTAACAGCAACCAGACCTGAAATGCCATCCAGCGTTTGCGCTGACATCACGTTAAAGCCAAACCAGCCAACAGTCAGAATCCACGCGCCCATAGCCAACCACGGAATGTTTGATGGCGCGAACGCGGTGACTTTACCGTCACGGTAACGGCCACGACGAGCGCCCAGCAGGAAGACAGCTGCAAAGGCAATCCAGCCACCAACACCGTGCACAACGACTGAGCCTGCGAAATCGTGGAAGCCAGCACCGTACGTTTCTTCTAACCATGCTTGCAGGCTGAAACCAAAAACGGCATTCCCGTTCCAGATGATGCCTTCAAAAAATGGATATACGAATGCAACCGTCAGGGCAGAAGCAATCAGAATTGGGTAAAACTTCGCACGCTCAGCAATACCACCAGAAATAATGGCTGGAATTGCCGCCGCAAAGGTCAGCAGGAAGAAGAACTTCACCAGCTCATAGCCATTGTTTTCAGTCAGCTCCGCAGCACTGGCGAAGAAATCCATGCCGTAGGCTACCTGATAACCGATGAAGAAATAGGCAATGGTTGAGATACCGAAATCAGTAATGATTTTTACCAGAGCATTTACCTGGTTCTTATGACGTACTGTACCGACCTCTAGAAATGCGAAGCCCGCGTGCATCGCCAGTACCATGATGGCACCCAGCAGAATAAACATTGTGTTCGCGCTGTACATAAGAGTTTCGACAGCGGAGTTGATACCTGTGATATCCACGAGTTGTCCTCTGATAGTTCGTTAAATGTGTATTTGGCGCGGCGCACTCTAGCGGTGCCCTTTGCGCAACATCAGGGCAAAAGCCCATTAGAATCCTTCGATAGGGGAACGTTTAAGCAGAAGGCGTGCCACTTTGTCCACTTTGCGACAATCGAGCAATAGAAAACGCACAACTATAGAGCTGACGTGCGCTAGCGTGATGCAGGAATTCGTACGCGAAAAGAATGATCAACCAAACCCACCCCAATATGGCACCAACATCTAACACAGAAAATGTGATTGCACTTCAATAGTGCATTCAATCTGCAGGCCACATCCCATCCATCATCATTGGATAGGCCACGGGCCTAAAATCAGTAAACTCGATGTCTCTGACTATCTCAAAATCACTCCAGAGCATCCGTGCTCCCTTCAACCACTGGGTCGAAGCAACGCGTTTATGAATCATCTGGAGTTCTTCAGACGTGGCTGGCCGTGCCGGGCCAGCTTTGCCGTAGAGCCGGACTCCGGGTTCCGAGGCAAAACGTCCTGTTAGCAGCGACTTAAGCCAGAACCAGCGCCCCACATTTACTGCCGACACGCAGACGCTTGGGTTCGAGTCTATGTTCTCACCCAATGACACTGCGTAGTGATCGAAGAAGAACCCTGTCTGATCATCACGGAGGAATACCGTGCCGACAGGGGTAATATGCGGAGTACCGTCAGGACAGACCGTCGCAATAGAGCAGTGCACTGCTGAGGTCTGCGACTGCTCTAACGTGCGTTTGATTTGTGGCCAGTTCGATTTTAATGACATGCTTTAACCCTCCCTGGTTAAGCTAAACTTAAAGTTTAATTGCCGTGCGAAATTTCAAAACACACATGAATATTCTGGCGACGTTCGAAGTCCTTAGGGATCGACTTGCCAGTCACATCCCGGATGCTGAACTCTGACAGGGCTTCACGGTCGAGGCTGAACTTACGCAGGTTGTTAGAGAAGATCAGTGTTCCGCCCGGTGCCAGCCGGTCCATCGCCATGCGGATCAGGTCAACGTGGTCACGCTGAATATCGAGTACGCCTTCCATACGCTTCGAGTTTGAAAAAGTCGGCGGGTCCATAAAGATAAGATCGTACTCGCCGGTGTCGTCTTTCAGCCACTGCAGGCAGTCGGCCTGAATAAAACTGTGCCCGTCCGGGTTCAGATCATTAGCACGGAAATTATCACGCCCCCAGTTGAGGTAAGTCCGCGACATGTCCACACTGGTCGTCTTTGCCCCGGCTACCGCGGCATGCAGCGACGCGGTCGCCGTATAGCAGAACAGGTTAAGGAAACGCTTACCGCCCGCCTGTTTCGCGATATGCAGACGTGTCGGCCGGTGATCAAGGAACAAGCCTGTATCGAGATAGTCACGAAGATTCACCAGCACATTCACCTGCCCTTCGCGGACGCTCATGGTGCGCTTTTCATCGCTCTGCTTTTCGTACTGACGTTTACCACTCTGACGTTCACGACGCTTAAGAACAATCTGCTCCGCAGGTACGCCAGTGACTTCAGGTAAGGCTGCCAGAACATCCAGCAGACGTTTCTCGGCGACCTGAGGGTCAATCGATTTAGGCGGCACGTATTCCTGAACGTGGAGCCAGTCTTCGTAGCGATCGACCGCCACCGCGTATTCCGGAATATCCGCATCGTAAATGCGGTAACAATGAACGTTCTCGCGGTTTGCCCACTTACCGAGGTTCTTCATGTTCTTCTTCAAACGATTGGCAAACGCCTCTACCGGGCCACGAATGGCCGTTGGCTGCGGTCGAGAGGAACGTTCATCAGCGGCGCCGAAGACCAACAGCTTGGTTTCGATTTTGCCGTTCATAAACTTATATTGTTTATCAAGAGGACGACGGATAGCGCGGGCCAGGTCCGTATTGCCGGTAAAGATAGCAACACGCCACTCAGGTAATTTCATCGTGGCATCATGCAGTTGCTGATACAGAGGCGCCAGCTGAGGTAGTTCGCTCAGGCGCTCACCATAAGGCGGGTTAGAAATCACCATACCGCCCTGCTGTATCACCTCTTTCTGCACGCGCAGATCGTTAATATCGCGGCGCTCCAGATGCACCTTGCCAGCCAGACCTGAACGCTCCAGGTTCTTGTTTGCCGCATTCAGCTGCTCAGAATCAATATCAAAGCCATACAGACGGTTCTTCATAGCATTGATGTCATCGGTACGACGCTGGCGCGCTTCATCAACCAGCTTCATCCAGAGCTTACGCTCATGACTCTTCCAGCGATCGAAACCCCAACCCTGTCGGTTAAGCCCTGGTGCAACATCTGCGGCCATGAGCCCGGCTTCAATCAGCAAGGTGCCGGAGCCACACATAGGATCAACGAGGGTCTTGCCCTCTTTTGCCAACTCAGGCCAACCCGCACGGATCAGCAGGGCCGCGGCCAGGTTTTCTTTCAGCGGTGCTTTACCCGGCTGCAGGCGATAGCCCCGACGGTGGAGGCTGTCCCCGGAGACATTCAGAAACAGCGACAGACGCCCTTTGCGCAACTGGGCTTCGATACGGATATCACCCGACTTATCGACCGATGGACGCACGCCCGTCTGCTCACGGAAGACATCGACCACCGCATCTTTGATGCGCTGCGCACCAAACTGAGTGTTGTTGATAAAACGACTGCTGCCGTGAAAATCGATACGGAACGTGGCTTCAACAGGAAATAAAGAGGGCCAGTCGACCGTCTTCGCCATTTTGAACATTTCATCGGCGCTTTCTACCTGACATTCCAGTAATGGAAGCAGCAATCGGCTGGCGAGACGTGACCATAAACACACCCGGTACGCCGCTTCAAGATCACCGTGCCAATAGACGCCAATGTGGCTTTCTTTATCAACACTTCCGCCTAAGTGTCTGATTTCATCGGCCAGCAGTGCCTCGGTGCCTTTTGCACAGACAGCCAGCCAATTGGTATTTGGATCGTTATATTCTACGTCACTCATACATTCATACACTCAGGGTAATAGCGAAAAGGCGCTAAAACCTTATCACTTAGAAGAAATAATTCATTAACATTCACCGTGTTGTCACGGTACAACTATACGTGGTCCGCCGATTTTTCTGTGGCTAACCGATGTTTTAATAACAGCGAGGAAGCAACTCTATGAAAAGACAGAAACGCGACATGCAGGAAAGAGCCTTTGCACGTGGCTACCGGGCAGGCGTAGAACGCCGCTCCAAAGATCTGGCCCCAGCAGGCCCAACACACGACGACTGGATGGCTGGTTGGCGATCCGGACGCGAAGACAACTGGGATGGTTATACCGGCGTTTCTGGTATTCATCGAATGGCGGTGTAATTACCCGCCACTGAAGAATTTTACTCCACTCCTGACGAGTTTCGTCAGACTCACGCCTCCCCCACCCGGGGAGCTTGGCCCGGCTTTGCCGGGCTTTTTATCTGCTGTTATTTAATCAGTGTCGATCAGGCTTTACTGAGAGAGCGTACACACTCACCGATCAGCTCTGGACCACGATAAATAAAGCCAGAGTAAACCTGCACCAGAGATGCGCCTGCACGTACTTTATCAACCGCGTCTTCACCTTCAAGAATACCGCCAACGCCGATCACCGGCAGACGATCGCCCAGCACACCACACAGGCGCTCAATGGTCATGGTTGAAAGATCGGTCACCGGCGCGCCGGATAAACCACCAGCCTCAGCGCCATGCTTAGAACCTTCAACGCCTTCACGAGACAAGGTGGTGTTGGTCGCAATGACGCCGTCGATTTCACAATCGAGAAGCGTCTGCGCCACAGTATCAATTTCTGCGTCTTCCATATCGGGCGCAATCTTCACGAAGATTGGCTTGTAGCCATGCTCTTTTGCCAGCTCGGCCTGACGCGCTTTCAGCGGCATCAGCAGGTCACGTAGTGCATCGCCGTACTGCAAGGTGCGCAGCCCTGGTGTATTCGGTGAAGAGATATTGACCGTGATATACGTGGCGTACTGATAGACCTTCTCAAGGCAGATCAGGTAATCGGACGTCGCATCTTCAACAGCGGTGTCAAAGTTCTTGCCGATGTTGATGCCCAGCACACCTTTAAACTTCGCTTTCTTTACTTGCTCAACGAGGTGATCAACACCTTTATTGTTGAAGCCCATGCGGTTGATGATGGCGCGCTCTTCCGGCAAACGGAACAGACGCGGCTTTGGGTTACCAGGCTGTGGACGCGGTGTGATAGTACCGATCTCAATGAAACCAAACCCCAGGCGCGCAAAAGCATCAATGTAATCGCCATTTTTATCCAGCCCCGCCGCCAAGCCGACCGGGTTCGGAAAGGTGATTCCAGCAACGGTTACTGGCTGGTCTGGCACCTTCTTAGCCAACAAACCCAGTACACCAAGCTTCTCAGCTCTGCCCAGCATCTTCAGCCCCAGATCATGGGATGTTTCTCCATCCATCATAAACAGGAACTGTCGGGCAAGGCTGTACCAACTCATAGCTATCTCTCAATACATCAGGGTGATAATAGATTTGCGCGCATTATAGGGACTAATGCTGCCGCTGTAGATCCCTCTCGGCTAAAAAGTCAGCCGACGCGCTCAATTCCCTCGAATTTGCCTTGCTGGTTAAACAGAATCGCAAAGCGTCCGCGCACACCATCACGGGTAACAACGCGCTGCAGCACACCTGCCGGGAAGCGTACTTTCCTGCCGTCAGTTGAATACGCCAGTACCGTCCGGGCATCACCCTGATAGTAGCGGAGATACTCATCGCTGCTGATATTCAGGTCGACAATGATTCGTTGCATCATGGTGCGACTCCCTGCCGATCGCCCGCAACCGCACGTTGTTCACGCTTCACATCCTGCCGGATACGCCACTTTTCCAGCCACTCCCGAACGCCTTTTATCCAGGAAATACGGCTTTCGGTCATAAGTTCAGGGTGACGCTGAGTCAGAATAACCTCGGGCTGAAGATAATCCGGAAGCACTGCAAGACCGTGCTGGTTAATAAGCACAGGCGCCAGTTCGCCATAACGCTGCCAGGGCAGCAGCGTTGGATTACACACAGGCCCGGTATTCAGTACTTTCTCGAGCAGGCCGAGTGTACGCATCATCGAGCAGTTAACACTCTCATTCCAGGCCGGATCAATGTACTCACGCCAATCGAACTTTGCCGCGACGACCCACTTTTCATCTTCACAGGCAACATAAGGCGGAAGGGCCCGTTCCGACAGAGGGTCCGGGTACTCCGACAGAATCCGATTCCAGAACCTGAGGCCGTTAAAATTAGCGACCAGATCAGCAAACGAGTAAACCCCTGTCGTTTCAGCGCCGAAATAGACTGACTCAGTCCACTCCCCGAACAGAAGGGCGTGCTTCAATGGCAGAGTCATCCTCTCCGTTTCGCGAAAATAGCTGAAACCCTCAGTAAAAAAGTGTCCGAACTTATCCGTACCGACAAAGTGCTCGCCGACACGAACGACTGACGCCACCCGCTCAGACAGAACGAGGGTCGGAGAATGCGGCCAGGTGAAATCGCGATAGATGGAATCCGGAAGGGTCATTCGAATACGATCGAGATCAGGGTGCTGCTCAGCAAACGATTCGACCTGACCCACAATTGGCCGGGCCAACAACACACGGAAAGAGTCGTAGAGACGGTCCACATCACAACGCGACTGCTTGGGAACACGCTGAACTTTACGGGGCTTGAGGTGTGGGGCATTGCGGTTAGCTCGTACCAGAGCACGGTCAATCCGCTGCGCAACCTCTGCATTAAGAAGCGATCGGCTATCGGCCATGTCCACGGCAGGCAACTGGCTGAAATGATCAACCTCTGCCGCTTTCGCAATCAAAGGTAGAAAATTGGACAGCAGAAAAGGAAGAACTAGTAGTCTGATCAAAACCTGAATACACGCCGGTGAAAAACGCAGTTTTACACCGGCGCAGGCATCAGATCAAATCTCAGGCGTGGCGACTCGCCTGAGCAAGGTCCAGAAGCTCTCTCAGAGCGACCGCAATCATCGGGAAGCTGGTCTGCTCGATACTCTTGAGATCTTCAAGCATACGCCCCCAGCGCTCAACCAGGATGTCCTGCTCTTTCTCCCAGTGCTCAATCGCCAGTTCGAGATCTGTTTCGTCAGAGTGTCCTTTAAGGATACCGACGGTTAAGGACCGCTGCTGCCAATCAAGGTCATCACGGAAACTTTCACGTGCCATCGCTTCCCAATGGTTACTGGTGGGCAGATCATTAATCTGACGCAAGAACCAGTTAAGCGACAGGTGATCGCCCACACCGAAGTAGGCCTGAGTAACACGTTCGACCGGGCAATCCGATTGAGCCGCCGCTTCGATAATACCCAGCGAAGAATAAAGTTCTCCTGCACCGGCAGTAAACGCCGCTAACGTCTTTGGTACACCCTGCTCCTGTCGTTTATCAAACTCCTTCTGCCAGCGCTTGAGTGCGTCACCCTTAAGAGTCGAACTCAGATTATGAGCTATGTGTTGAACTGCCGTGCCGAAGCGTTCAACTTCACTGGCAATATCGACCGCTACACGACGATTACGCAGGAACCAGCGAGTGGCACGTCGCACCAGACGCATCAGCTCCGCCATCATATTTTCCTGCACTTCCGTCGAGACCTTGTAGTCCAGCGCACTTATCTCCCGCCAGTGTTCATGTAGCGAGAAGGTATCACGTGCTGTCACGTACGCACGCGCAATATCAGTAATCGAAGCACCAGTGGAGTCACCCAGACGGTTCACGAATGTGATCCCCATGTGGTTAATCATGTCATTCGCTAACTGAGTCGCGATGATTTCTTTACGTAGCCGATGGTTATTAATGGCTTCAGAAAACTTCTTATTCAGCGCCTCAGGGAAAGCCGTCGACAGAATCTTCGAAATATATTCATCAGACGTAATCTTCGACGCATTCAAGCGCTCTTTCATATCCGCTTTAGTATATGAAATCAGCACAGCCAGCTCTGGTTTCGTCAGGCCCGTATTATCATTGCGGCGATCCTGTAACTCTTCTTCATCCGGTAAGAATTCGAGTGAGCGATTGAGCTTGCCCTGCTGCTCGTAGTCCTTCATCAGACGAATATATTCATCGAGACGTTCGCGGCAGTCACGATAGGCTAGTGCAATCGCCTGTGTCTGATGGTAGTTGTTATTTAATACCAGATCCGCGACAGGATCGGTCTGCTCAAGGAAAACCTGATTGCGCTGTTTACGAGTGAGATCACCATTATCCATGATCTCATTGAGCATAATCTTAATGTTTACTTCGTGGTCAGAGCAGTCTACACCACCTGCGTTATCGATAAAGTCCGTGTACGACGCACCGCCATTCAGCCCAAACTCGATACGACCTAGCTGAGTTACACCGAGGTTCCCTCCTTCGCCTATAACTTTGGCACGGACATCTCTACCGTTAATTCTGAGTGTATCATTGGCCTTATCACCGACATCGGAATCAAGCTCAGACGATGCTTTGATATAGGTTCCGATACCACCGTTCCAGATCAGATCGACTTCAGCTTTCAGCGCCGCTTTAATCAACTCATTCGGTGCCAGCTTGCTCTCTTTGATACCGAAACGTTTCTTCATTTCAGGCGTAATGTCGATACTCTTTGCTGAACGTAAAAATATACCGCCGCCCTTGGATATCAGAGACTTATCATAGTCCTCCCAGCTGGATCGCGGCAGCTCAAACAGTCTTTTTCGTTCTTTGAAGCTAGAGGCTGAATCTGGTTCAGGGTCGATAAATATATGCATGTGGTTAAATGCCGCGACCAGCTGAATGTGCTCGGACAGCAACATGCCATTACCGAACACATCACCGGCCATGTCACCGATGCCGACCACAGTGAAATCATCCGTCTGAACATTCACGCCGCGTTCACGGAAGTGACGCTGCACGGACACCCAGGCACCGCGTGCTGTAATGCCCATTTTCTTGTGGTCGTAACCCACCGAGCCACCGGAAGCAAAACCATCTCCCATCCAGAAACCGCGGTTGACTGCAATTTCATTGGCAATGTCTGAGAAAGTTGCTGTGCCCTTATCGGCTGCAACAACAAGATATGGATCAGGCTCGTCGTGACGAACCACTGACTCAGGTGGAACAATCTCACCTTCAATCAAATTATCAGTGACATCCAGGAGCGCACTAATGAACGTCTGATAACAAGCCACACCTTCAGCTATAAAAGCATCGCGTCCACCGTCAGTCGGTGGACACTTCGACACAAAGCCACCCTTAGCACCGACAGGGACAATGACCGCGTTTTTCACCTGCTGTGCTTTCACCAGGCCCAGCACTTCCGTGCGGAAGTCATCGACGCGGTCAGACCAGCGCAAACCACCACGGGCGACTTTTCCGCCTCGTAGATGCACACCTTCGATACGGGGAGAATAAACAAATATCTCAAACATGGGGCGCGGCAGAGGAATATCGGTGATCTCTGACGGCTTAATTTTGAATGAAAGATAGCTCTTTGTTTTTCCATCAGCATCTGGCTGGAAGTAGTTGGTACGCAGCGTGGCCTTGATCAGCTCTATATAGCGACGGATAGCTCGGTCTTCATTAAGCTGATCTACACCGTCAAGCGCTTCATGAATCTTACCTTCAACCTCAGCGACGGCTTTATTACGATCATCAGCAGACTGATCATTAAGGCCAAAACGTGCATGAAAAAGATTAACGATCTGAGCACTGATCGGAATATAACGGCTCAATGTGTCAGCAATGTAGTTCTCAGAAATACCGAAGCGAATCTGCTTCATATAGCGTGCGTAGGCTCTGAGCAGTGCGATGTCTTTCCAACCCAGCTTAGCACCCAGCACCAACCGGTTAAATGAGTCGTTCTCAGCCCGGCCATCCCAGATGGCACGGAATGCTTCCTGAAATACCTGTTTCACCTCGGCAATATTGATGCTGTCAGACAGGGTATATTTCAGTGAGAAATTATGAATCCAGACACGACGGCCATCACTGCAGACGATCTCATAAGGATGCTCACCCATCACCCGCAGACCGAAGTTTTCGAGCACAGGAATAATGTCAGACAGCGGTAGAATGCTATCCGGGTTAAACAGCTTGAACCTGAGTTCATTCTGGCCTCCCTCCAGCTCCCGATAGAAGGACATACCGAGTTCACCTGCAGAGGCAGACTTTAAGGTATCCATATACTGAATATCAGCTACGGCAGTGCGGGCAGAAAAGTCCTCGCGGTAGCCCGCCGGAAAGGCAGACCGATATTCGTGATAAAGAACATTACCGCGCTCTTCTCCGACCTGTTCCACCAGCGCAATATGCAGATCATCAGTCCAGGAGCGGACCACCTGACGAATCTTATTGGCGACAATATTTTCGTCATAACTCAGCTCTTTTTCTGGATTCAGGCGAACAATAAAATGGGTCCGGGCCAGAACAGATTCTGAAAAATAAGTGTTGAACTCTATGTCTAGTGGACTGAATTCCTGAGCCAGAATATCTTCCATTTTCTGACGTAGCTCTGTGTTATAAACATCACGCGGTGTGTATGCGATGCACGACAAAAACTTACTGTAGGTATCCTTGCGCAGGTACACTCTCGTCTGGCGTCGTTCCTGAATATTCAGAACACTATTGGCTGTCTTATAAAGTTGATCAACATCGGATTGGAATAATTCGTCGCGGGGATACACTTCGAGGATACGATCGAGCTCTTTCGCGCTATGGCTCGAACGCTCAAAACCCGACTTCTCACGAATCGCTGTCAGTTTACGGCGGATAATCGGAATATTGTTCGGGGTTTCGATATAAACAATCGAAGTAAACAGACCCATAAACCGCATACCACCGACGACGTTTCCATGTTTATCGAATCGCTTTACAACGACATAATCGGGATAGGCAGGACGATGTATACGGCTGCGGTTACCGGACTTCATAAAGTTGATCAATGAAGGACCGGTAATGAACTCGCGGATTTCGGGTTCGAGTTCTTTCAACTGAACACGCGAACGCGTAGTGTCTATATTGCGGAAAATCCCAAGGTCGTGATCAGGATCTCGATCTACAATTTTACCGGATTTCGCATCACTGACGGTAAACTCATCATATGCCAGAAAGGTAAAGTGATTAGATGCCATCCAGTCAACGAACTCAGCGGCCTCAGTACAGGCTTCCTTGTCATTGACTGTGCAGGCATCACGCAGCTCCTGAGCTGTACTCTTTGCCTTTCCGAGCATTTCAGGAAAGTCGCGGACGCAGCGCTGAACTTCACTAAGCACATCTTCAATTTCCTGAGCCAGATCCGTCATCAACTGCTCATCAGAATGATGATCTACTTCGATATAAATAATGGCTTCAGGCGTTTTTCCTTTTCCTGGTTTCTGCCACTGACCCGTCGCCTTGAACTGGCCGCTCTCGTCACGCCCTGCATGTAATACACAGTAATGAATGGCGTGCAGCGACATCTGACGGGCATTGAGCTGCATTCGTACAGAATCTACCAGAAACGGCATGTCGTCGAAAACGATCTCGATCACCGTATGAAGTGACTGCCATCCATGATTTTCATGGTCGGGATTAAATACACGCACCTTCGGCTCACCGGCAGATCTATGCTGAATAAACTGCCAGCAGGACAAAGTCGCTCCGTACAGATCCTCTACTGACCGGCCGAGCACCTCATCTGAGGGTGCACCAGAGTAGTAAAGATCTGCGAATCGCGTTAACTGAGACGCGAGGGAAGACTCATTCCGTTCATTGATCAGAGCGTGTAAAGGTGTAAGCATTGCAGTCACTCGCCACAAGGTTCCAGTAATAGTTATGTCTAAAGCTTAGACTATCTGTCAGCTTTGCCACTTGAGCGTACGCAAGGATTGTTTACGCTACTTTACGGACATGCAGATAACTTTATTAACAAGGCGTGATCAGAGCGTTGACCGCCACAGCGGAATCTCTAAAATCCTTGTCACTCTGGAAAAACAGAGGCCAACACACCGATAAGAATCAGGACTGGATTCAGATGAGCTTACAGAACGGGTTCCAACAACTCCGTGATAATTTACAGAAAACCATCATTGGTCAGCCTCAATTGGTAGAGCGACTGCTCCTGACACTATTAGCGGATGGGCACTTATTGGTTGAAGGCGCACCTGGCCTTGCAAAAACCAAAGCCATTAACGCGCTGGCAGACCGAATGGAAGGTGAATTCAAGCGTGTTCAGTTTACGCCCGATCTCCTGCCGGGAGACATCACAGGTACTGAAATTTACCGCCCTGAAACGCAGAGCTTTGATTTTCAGGCCGGGCCAATCTTCCATAACCTGATTCTCGCCGACGAAATTAACCGGGCACCGGCGAAGGTTCAGAGCGCTCTTCTTGAAGCCATGGCTGAACGTCAGGTAACCGTCGGCGGTGTTACTCGTGAGTTGCCTGACGTATTTATGGTCATGGCCACTCAGAACCCAATTGAGCAGGAGGGGACCTATCCTCTCCCTGAAGCTCAGCTGGACCGCTTCCTGATGCACGTAAAAATTGATTACCCCGATGCCAGCGCAGAGCAGTCGATTCTGCGCTTGGCCCGTGGCGAAGCGCTGGCTCACAAAGACTACGATGGCAGTAAACTGACCGAGAAACACCTGATTGCTGCTCGCAGCCAGGTACTGCAGATGCACATGAGCGAAGCCGTCGAAGAATATCTGGTGCAACTTATCATCGCGACGCGTGAACCCGGTAAATACGGCGATGATCTCGCACGCTGGGTCGAGTTTGGCGCCAGCCCCCGTGGTACCATTGCGCTTGATCGCTGCGCCCGCGCGTATGCCTGGCTTGAAGGGCGTGATTACGTCAGCCCCGATGACGTACGTGCCGTAGCGCACGATGTGCTGCGTCATCGTATTCTGCTCAGTTTCGAGGCCGAAGCCAGTGGCCTGACCACAGATACTGTCATCAACGAACTGCTGTCGCGGGTACCAGTAGCCTGATGATCCGCCGCGAGTTTTCTGATGGAACAGTGATCAACCCCGCTCGCCTTGCGGGTCTGAGGGTACTGGCCAACCTTCTGCCACTGCACCGGCAGAAGAAAATCCTGAACGAGCAATCGGGCACTCATGCCTCTCGTCTGCGTGGCCGGGGCATCGATTTTGCGGAAGTTCGGGGATACCAACCCGGTGACGACATCCGCTCAATGGACTGGCGTGTCACTGCACGTACCGGTGAACCTCATATCAAGGTATTCCGCGAAGAACGAGAACGCCCTGTACTGCTGGTCACTGACCTGCGCAGTTCCATGAACTTCGGTACCCGGCGTGCACTCAAGCGAGTGGTGGCAGCTGATATTTCAGCCCTGCTGGCTTGGGCAGCTGCCATGCAGGGAGACCGCGTTGGCGGCCTGATATTCAACGATACCAACGAATTCGATCTGCGCCCGCACACCGGCCGGAAAACATTGATGGCCTACCTGCATCGTTTGGCTGAAATGCCCGTCACAGAAGCCGCAGCCGCTCAACCGCGCATGCTTGATATCTGCCGTCACCTGGCCCGCGTTGCACGCCCGGGATCTGCAGTTTATATCGTCTCCGACTGGCAGGGCTTTGATAAAGAGTGTGAGCGAGCCTTGTATAGCGTCTCCCGGCACTGTGACCTGATTGCTATACGCGTCATTGATCCACTGGAAATTCAGAAGCCTGCGGGCGACTACGTTCTGACCGACGGCCGACAACGCTCGCGACTGAGCATCAGCAGCCGGGACAGCGCCCAGCAGCTCACTGCCTGGCAGGAACGTACTAACCAACTGAAGCACTCGCTGCTGCACCTGCAGGCACCATTAATTGATGTTCAGACCCACGAGGACCCTCTCGATTGTCTGCGTCAGGGGATGGGCTTCACCGCAGATCTGTCCGGAGTCACAGTATGAACCCGGGTGCCCTGCCGTTAGAAGACATCATTGAACCCGCCGCCATTGGATTATTTCCGTTGGCCTGGGGGTGGTGGGCCAGTGCAGCCGTCGCGGTTGCTGTCGTTACCGCAATGACATGGCTATTTATTCGCTGGCACCGACATCGTGCGATGCTCACGCTCACGTTGCCGCTGCTCGATCAGGCAAAAAATGATTACGCTGAGAACGAAGACTCAACACGGTATTGTCAGAGCCTGAACAAAACACTGAAGCGTTACCTGAAGGCCTGTGACGAAAACAGCCAACTATCGCTCAGCGGAGAGGAATGGACGGCCTACCTGAACCGCATCAACTCCAAAGCGACACTATCCAGTAAGACAATCAATGCACTTGCTCACGGCTCATATCGACGTGAGCCTGACCTGGCTGTTGAGTTAATCGACAGTGAGCTGCGTCAGTGGTTAAAAAGAACAACGCCAGAACGAGTGCGTAAAGCCGTCTCGAATACTGGCAGGAAGGCGCCCCATGTTTGAATTTCAGTTCCCATGGGCATTTTTACTGCTGGTGCTGCCATTCATTGCGCGCTACCTGCTACCGGCCAGAGTTCAGGAAGACGCTGCCCTTAAAGTGCCAGACCTGAGCGACTGGAACAGCACATCAGGCAGTACACCAGACAACACTGCGAGTGGTATGCGCTGGGTTGTGCCAGCGTTAGCCTGGCTGGCCCTGGTGTTTGCGCTGGCCCGCCCTGTCTGGCTCGGAGAACCAATTCGCCTGCCCGCTGAAGGTCGTGATCTTATGCTCGCGGTCGATATCTCAGGCAGTATGGATACCGCCGATATGGAGTTGAATAATCGCCCGGTGAATCGCCTCGAAATTGTTAAACACGTGCTGAACGATTTTATTAATCAGCGCGAAGGCGATCGCCTGGGATTGATTCTGTTTGGCTCGAACGCCTATCTGCAAGCACCACTGACGTTCGACCGTGAAACCGTGCGTACCTTTATGAATGAAGCCGCACTCGGACTTGCCGGGAAACAAACCGCGATAGGTGATGCCATTACCCTCGCCGCCAAGCGTATGCGCGAAAATCCGTCAGACAGCCAGGTGATTGTTCTGCTGACCGATGGAGAAAACACGGCCGGCAAAGTAGACCCCGTCAGAGCCGCAGAACTGGCTTCTGAGCTGGGCATTAAAATTTACACCATTGGTCTGGGCGCTGAGAGCATGCAAGTCCCAAGCTTCTTCGGCAGTCGTACAATCAACCCATCACGTGAATTAAACGAAGGCGAGCTGCAAAGTATCGCCGACCTGACTTCGGCACGGTTTTTCCGCGCTCGTAATACTGAAGAGCTGAGCCAGATTTACGACTTAATTGATGAGCTGGAACCGACCGAGCGGGAGAATAAAACTTACCGACCTGAGTCCGGACTGTTTCAGTGGCCGCTGCTTGCTGCCCTGTTGCTTGGCTGGGTTCAGCTAGTGCTTGTACGACGGGGTCTGTCATGAGTGAGTTTCTGAATAACATTCACTTTATGCGCCCTATCTGGCTGATCCTCCTTATTCCGGCTGTCGTTATGACCGTCTGGCTGGCACAGCGGACGCTGCGCAAAGGTCGCTGGGATCAGTTGATTGATCCCGCACTGCAAGCACACATGCTCGACCGCACACCGGGTAAATCGTCCATGCTCGGCGTGATTGCCATATTCATTGCCTCAGCCATCGCCATCGTCGCCATATCCGGCCCAAGCTGGCAGCGCAAAGCGGTGCCTGTGATCAGTAACCCGGATGCTTTGGTGCTACTGATTGATATGTCGCTTTCAATGAACGCAACCGATGTCGCGCCTGATCGCGCCACCCGGGCAATTCGTAAAGCCACCGACATCGTCCGCGGCCGTGAAGATGGCATCACTGCTGTCATCGCCTACTCAGGAGAAGCCCACACGGTCGTGCCCTTTACTGATGACAAAGCAACCGTTGAGCACCTGCTGACATCACTGTCTCCCGAGATCATGCCGAAACTCGGTAGCCGACCAGATAAAGCTCTGACTCAGGCTCAAACGCTAATGACGGATGCCGGTGTCAATGAAGCCTCCGCTCTGCTGATTACTGACGGTATCCAGAACAAAGACGTCGAGCGCATTGCTCTCGCTCTGGGTGACTCGATTGACCTTAGCCTGATTGCCGTCGGCACGGCTGAAGGGGCCCCCGTCCCTATTGGCGACCAAGGGTTCCTAAAAAAAGGGGATGGCACCATCGTCCTGCCAAAGCTGGATACCGCGCCGATGCAGGCACTGTATGAGGCTACAGGCAGCCGCTGGCGGGCCATGAGTTATAATGACAGTGACTGGCGCAGCCTCACCAACAGTCTTCCCGGGAGTAACGACGCCAACGCACAGGAAACAACATTCGAAACCTGGCAGGATGCCGGCTACTGGCTCACCTTTTTGCTGATCCCCATCGCCATTGCAGGCTTTCGCCGGGGTGTACTGTTCAGCCTTGTTTTAATCCTGCCACTGCTCCCCGAAACGGCGAGCGCGAACGCCTGGAAAACGGACAACCAGCAAGCCGCTGAACTTATGGAGAGCGACCCGGCCCGAGCTGCTGAGCTGTTCAATAACCCTGAGTGGAAAGGCACAGCGCACTACCGCGCCGGAAATTACGAAGCTGCAGAAGAGGCCTTTACGCAAAGTGATTCTGCACAAGCGAAATACAACCTGGGCAATGCCCGCGCTCAACAAGGCAAGCTGGAACAGGCGGCTGAAGCCTATCGTGATGCACTGAAAGCAGATCCTGACCTGACGCAAGCGCAGAAAAATCTCGACCTTGTCGAAGAAGCAATGAAGCAGCAGGAGCAATCGTCGTCTGACTCTGAGGGTGATTCTGAAAATTCTGACAAGAATTCTCAGAACGACCAGCAACAGGACAGCTCGCAAAATAATGGTGAGAACAGCTCACAGGGCAATTCATCAGAGTCGCAGAATTCAGACCAGAATCAGAACAACAGTAGTCAGAATAACAATAGTCAGAACAACAGCAATTCCTCGGAAAATTCAGACGGTTCTTCAGGTCAGAACTCAGATAACCAGAATTCAGACTCTGAAGAGGACTCTGAACAGGAGTCAGCTGATGATGCCTATGCTGACAACATGGCTGAAAAAATGGCAGAGAAAAAGGCTGAAGAACAAGCCCAGAAGCAGGCTGAAGAAAAAGCCGGAAAGCAAGAACAGCAGCAAGCAGGAAAAGCCCAACAGCCTGAGACCGGAAAATCCGGAGATCGCGGTCTGGAAGACCAGCAGGAATCACAGAACGGCGATGAAGGTCAGGCCCAGAAACAAACGGTCGCAGAGCAACAGAGCAATGAAGAGAATGGAGAGTTCAGCCACCTGTCCCGCGAGCAGCAAGCGGCGATGGAGTCTGTACTCAACGAGGTCGAAGATAACCCGGGTCTGCTGATGCAACGGAAGTTTTTATATCAGTACCGCCAGAATGCAGATCAGACGGAAGAGGATGTTTTATGGTAATCCGCTGGATTATTACCGCAGCGCTATTAATAACCAGCCAGCTGGTACTCGCGGCTGAATTTATCTCAAGCGTTGATCGCAAACAGATTGGCCGCTCAGACCCGGTGACTCTGCAACTGCAGCATGTCGACAGCCAGGGTGGCTTTCTGAATCTGTTATCGACCGACATGCCAGACCTGTCGCCACTGGAGCGCGACTGGAATGTCGTCGGCCGCCCACGCATCAGCAAAGAAAGTTCAAACGTTAATGGCAAAAGTACCTCAACCACTCGCTGGGAAGTTGAATTGTTGCCCCGCCGGGCGGGTGAAGTACTGATTCCGGCCTTATCATACAAAGGCGAATACAGTGATCCTATTCGAATCAATGTCGAAGACACTGCGACGACAGAACCCGAAAAGTCGGAGCATTTTTTCTTCGAAGTAGAAGTCAGCAGCGGCACTCACTACGTACAGGAACAGCTACTTTATATTGAGCGCATGTACTACACAGTGAATCACGACGACGCATCTCTGTCGGAATTTGAAGTCGCTAACGCCCGCGTTCAACCTCTCATGGACCCGAAGAAACACATTACCGTGGTTGATGGTCAGCGTATCGGTGTTTACGAACGCCGCTACGCTATTTTCCCTGAATCTTCAGGCACATTAGTAATACCGGGGCAGCGCTTCACAGCGCGTGTTACCGACCGCTATAACCGCTTCCGTGGCTCGGCCGAAACCATCGTCAGCAAACCCATCGAGTTAACCATTAATCCGATTCCTGACAGTTATCCGCAAGCGCCATGGATTCCGGCCAGCCGCTTTGTTCTGGAAGAAACATTCAGTACGCCTCCGACCGAGTGGCAGGCAGGCGAACCAGTGACCCGTACTTTTACTATCAAAGCGACCGGGCTGAATTCTGGCCAGGTTCCCCCCGTCCCGATGGCAGACGTAGAGGGTTTGCGTTACTACCCGGATCAGACTCAGGACAACAGCTCTATTTCAGAACAAGGCATTGTGACCACGATTACTCAAAGCGTCGCCCTGGTTCCGGGAGTTGCAGGTGAGCTTATTCTGCCCGAAGTACGTATTCCATGGTGGAATACACTGGAAAACCGTGTTGAATACGCGACCTTGCCCGAGCACGTAATCACGGTCACTCCAGCAGCGACTGCGCCGCCCTCTTCTCAAACTTCACCCGGCATTTCTGAGCCCCCTGTCGAACCAGTCGCTGGCGAACTACCCGCTGATTCAGGGATCTGGAAACTTGCACTGGGTGCCTCTGTCGTTATGAATGGTCTGTTATTAGCAGTGGTTGCCTGGCTGATGCTGCGCCAACCTTCGAGTAGTGCAGCATCTGCAGTTCCGGATCATCAGGCTCGTAAAGAAGCCGCCGATAAAAAACAAAAAGAAGACGAGCACTACTACTGGCGAGAGCTTAAAAAGTCTGCCCGCGAGAACAATGCTCAGGCCATCCGTGAAAACATTATTCATTGGGCTTCAGCGGCATCAGGACGCCCGATGACCTCGCTTGCTCAGGCTGAGGTCTGGTTGAGTGATGTCAGGTTAAGCGCAGCTCTGGCTGAGCTGGATGCGACTCTTTACAGCGCCGATAAAAACAGCGCTTTTAATGGAAGTAGTATTACGCTGTTAATCGAAAGAGCGATGAAAGCAAACAAATCGCAGGAAAATCAGGAATCCCTTCCCGAACTCTACTGAGCATTATCAGGCTTTGCTCAGTTTCTTATGCTCGGTTTTCATGAGCGCGCTGAGCAGTCTTATTGACTGTTCAGCTCGTCCAGTAAGGCTTTAAACCCTGCCTCATCGTACACCGTCACTTCTAGTTTCTGCGCTTTAGCGAGTTTCGAGCCCGCTTTATCACCTGCAACCAGAAAGTCGGTTTTTGCCGATACGCTGCCCGTGACTTTAGCTCCCAGAGCCTCGAGAGCCGCCTTGGCGTCGTCACGTGTCATGTCCGACAGTGTGCCGGTAATGACCGCGGTTTTACCACTCAGAGGCGCGTCTTCAGCACTGCTGACGGGTTCTTTTTCTTCCCAGTGAATACCGGCTTTCTGTAACTGCTCGATTACCGTGCGGTTGTGCTCTTCAGCAAAGAAATTAACGATATGTGCAGCCACGATATCGCCAATGTCGTCAACCGCCACCAGCTGCTCATGCGTGGCAGACATAATACGCTCAAGGAAACCAAAATAACCGGCAAGATTGTTGGCCGTAACCACGCCAACCTCACGGATGCCGAGAGAATAAATAAAGCGAGCAAGCGTCGTGTGCTTCGATTTCTCAAGAGCGTTCAATACGTTCTGCGCGCTTTTTTCAGCCATACGCTCAAGCCCGGCTATCTCTTCGACGGACAGATGAAACAGATCATCAAGAGTGTCAATCAAGCCCGCTTCGACCATCTGCTCAATCAGCTTATCGCCCAGGCCTTCAACGTCCATCGCCTTGCGTGAAGCAAAGTGTTTAATCGCCTCTTTACGCTGAGCAGAACACACCAGCCCGCCGGTACAGCGAGCGACAGCCTCACCCTCTACTTTCTCCACATGTGACTCACAGACCGGACAAGCATCCGGCATCTGAATATCAGTCACAGTATCGGGACGACGTTCTTCAACAACAGAAACGACTTGAGGAATCACATCCCCTGCACGTCGGATAATAACGGTGTCACCAATTTTTACACCCAACCGGGCAATTTCATCCATATTATGGAGCGTTGCATTACTGACCGTTACGCCGGCCACATGCACAGGTTTTAAACGCGCTACAGGGGTTAAGGCACCGGTACGACCAACCTGAAAATCAACGCCCAATAATTCTGTTAATTCTTCTACCGCCGGAAATTTATAAGCAATCGCCCAACGCGGTGCTCTGGCGACAAAACCAAGCTGCTGCTGTAATGCCAGAGAGTTTACCTTGAAGACAGTTCCGTCTATTTCGTATCCCAGGCCCAGGCGCTTTTCACCAAGGCCAGCAAAAAATTTTTCAGCCTCTTCACGACCAGTTACAACTCGCATTTCTTCGTTAATGCGCAGCCCCCACTTCTGGATCTGCTCCAGCGTCGCGCTGTGAGTTTCTGGCAGCGTATATTCCTCACTGACCACTCCAAGACTGTACGCACAGAATTCCAGCGGACGCTTCGCCGTGATACTGGAATCCAGTTGTCGCAGCGAGCCCGCTGCCGCGTTTCTCGGGTTAGCGAATATTTTCTCACCCTGCTCCCGCGCACGTTCGTTGTAGGCTTCAAAGCCTCCCTTGGGCATATAGACTTCGCCGCGAATCTCAATGCGCTCGGGCACATCATCACCGATTAAACGCAGGGGAATATTTTTAATCGTGCGAACGTTCTGGGTGACATCTTCACCTGTTTCGCCGTCGCCACGCGTCGCTGCACGCTCCAGTAAACCATCGATATACAACAGGCTGATCGCCAGACCATCCAGCTTTGGCTCACAGGCATACTCGATGTCTTCACTGCTCTTCAGGCGATCACGAACGCGCTGATCGAACGCCGCAAACTCCTCTGCATTCATGGCGTTGTCCAATGACAGCATAGGCCGCTCGTGCTGAACTTCAGTGAAACCTGATAGAGGTGCTCCACCGACCCGCTGAGTGGGCGAGTCAGAGGTGATTAGCTCAGGATGCTCACTTTCCAGCGCCTGTAGCTCACGCATCAGGCGATCATATTCAGCATCAGGGAGCGACGGCTCGTCGAGCACGTAATAGAGGTAATTATGGTGATTTATCTGGTCGCGTAATTCCTGAATTTTATCTTCAGGTGCGGAAGAAGAAGAGGCGCCGGATGAAGGCGCCTCTGAAAACATATCTTGCTGGCTCATACTCGTTTTTTCGCAGCCAGCCGTTGCTGGCGTTCATATTCCAATATCTGCTGACGCTCATGTTCCATCGTCTGAGTCGTCATCGCACTGTGTGACTCGTCGAGCACATCAGCATTGAGGTTACGGGAAACCACCATCGCCATTTCAGACATCGCTTCGTACGCTTCCAGAGGGCGTTTGGCCCCCGGCAGGCTCATGAAGAAACTCAGCCCCATAAAGCTCTGATCTGCCATATGCGAAGGATCAAACGTACCCGGATTACGTACCTGTGCAACCGAGAACTGAATGCGCCCCTCACCATCAGCTTCTTCAAAACGGTGGAAAATATCTTTCTCGCCATAGCGCAGGTCACAGCTGTTGAACAGGAACAGCAGATCACTGCCGTTAAAACCGCCTTCTTCGCGAGCGATGGTATGTATCACCAGTACCAGTTCCGGGTCAGGTCGGTTGGCCAATACCTCTGCATTCGCACCGGCATAATTGACCGGCTGCGAGATAACCGGCTCTTCCGGCATGCTCTCGACTTCCTGATCAAGGTGCGGATCTTCAATATGTTCCGGGTCTTCGACTTCTGAGGTCTGGTAGGTCTCATTGGTATCCTGCGAAGAACCGACAGGAGATGACGCTTCAGTTTGTTCCTGAGTCTGTGAATCCTGATACGCGTCAGACATCACATCGTCTGTGGTCGGCGCACGATCAGTTTTAGCTACAGGCTCCGTTTGTAATTCCGGAGAAACGACGCGCGCTGGAGAGACGATACCTTCTTCGAAACTACGCTCATCTCCCAGTTCCTCAACGTCCAACAGCACCGGCACCTTTTCATTCAGGTCGACAGGCTTAACTGTCGGGATAATATCCGCTCTCGGTGGGGTCGTTTGCGCTGCTGGTTCTGAATGTACTGTTGGCTGTGTCGATAAGCCCGATGGCTCAGGAGAAGCCTCAAAAGAAGGCTTGTGAGAAGCCTCCTGAAGCGGGCTTTCGTCTTCACTGTCAGAAATTGCACTGCCGATTTTCAGATCGTCTGCGGCTGAAACGTCATTCTCATCATGGTTACCAAACGACGGCTCGCGGCGCTCCGCTGCCTGCAGGACTGTATCCGGAGTTGCGGCATCCGCTTTTTCCGATGAATAACCGGGCTGAAAGTGACCGTCGCCTGCTGGTGATTTCTCAGAAGCAGGCGCCTTTGCAGAGGCACTGACTACACGAACAGTACCCGGTAACTCGGGGTTGTAATCTTCATCATCCAACTCATCCATGCCCGGCTGAATGTCCAGCCGTAATGCTTCAGCACGAGCCCGCTTCATGCGGCGGAATCCATCGACCATGATAGCGGCAATAGCCAACAGGCCTATCAGGATCAATACTGTGCGCCAGCTCCACTCCATACGTTCCTCAATAATTCTTTCTGTGTTCTAACAAATATTGTCTATCGATGTCTCAGACAGACCGCTGTACTGGCCTGTGTGGGGTATTACACCACGAGCAGCCATAAAGGCAAACTACCCTTTTGAGTTTCATCACAGGTCTGTTTAATTTGTACTCAGAGCATAGAAAGGATCGTCGGTTCCCTGACGTCTGAGGTTATCTAAAAGAAGGAATACACCGATCTGTGGTTTTTCTGACGGTTCTTAAGCGGTGACGCAATTAAGCTCAGCCGTTTTCAACCATCACTGCGGCTTCTTCAACATCGACAGATACAAGTCGTGACACACCCGGTTCGTGCATGGTGACCCCCATCAGCTGATCGGCCATCTCCATCGCGATCTTATTGTGGGTGATGTATATGAACTGAACCTTCTCAGACATAGCTTTAACCAAACGCGCATAGCGGCCAACGTTGGCATCATCCAGCGGCGCGTCTACCTCATCGAGCATACAGAAAGGCGCCGGATTGAGCTGGAAGATAGAAAACACCAGCGCAATGGCAGTCAGTGCTTTCTCACCACCCGACAGCAGGTGGATCGTGCTGTTCTTCTTACCCGGTGGTCTGGCCATGATGGCGACCCCCGTCGTGAGCAGATCATCGGTGGTCAGCTCGAGGCTGGCATGACCGCCACCAAAGACTTTCGGGAAGAGATCCGCGAGACCGGCATTCATGCGATCAAAAGTTTCCTGGAAACGGTTCCGGGTTTCTGCATCGATCTTACGGATTGCGCCTTCGAGAGTATCGAGCGCTTTCTCCAGGTCATCATTCTGAGAATCCAGATACACCTTACGCTCGGACTGCAGCTTGTACTCTTCAATGGCCGCCAGGTTGATCGCCCCAAGACGCTGAATACGCTCGCCAATACGCGTCAGTTCATTCGCCCACTGCTCTTCATTCGCGGCTTCCGGCAGGCTATCAAGTACATCAGCCATGCTGAGCTTGTCTTCACGCAGCTGATCCACCAGCCCGTTCCGACGAATATCGAGAGCCTGACACTCCATGCGAATCTGTTCGAGCTTGTTACGCTCAGCCAGTGCCTGCTGCTCCGCTTCTGAGCGCTCCTGCTCCAGCTGACGCAAGCGTGTGTCCGCCTGTTCGAGAGCATGGCGAGCCTCCGTCATGACCTCTTCGGCCTGCAGTTTCTCTTCCTGGAGAGCTTCCATCTCGGCCCTCAGCAGTTCGAGATCAGCACTGTGATCGCGGTTTTGGTTAGCATTGATCTGATCGCGACGCTCTTTGAGTTTCTGCATGGCCTCGGCCAGGCGGCTGATTGCATGACGAGTACTCTCATCGCGACTGTTGAGCGCCTGAAGTTGCAGCTGTAACTGATGCAGGCGATCTTTCTGCTGCCCTGCGGCCATACGAGCCTGACTCAAACGCTGCTCGACCTCACTGCGCGACTGTTGCAGACGCTCACGCTCGTCGGTGTCTTCATCCACGGCACTCATGGCCTCCTGCCATTCAAGGCGCAGCTCAGCTAACGCTTCGGATTCGAGTGTTCGGGTTTCTTCGGTCTCGCTCAGCGATTGCTCAATTTTTTCGGTACGCAGGCGCAACTGCTCAGCCTTCGCTTGCTGACCTGACAGCGATGCTTTCTGCTCCATCAGTTTGCGTGAAATCATCTGCCACTCTTGCTGAGCATTATCCCTCTGCTGTTCTAATGAGCGCTGACGCAAGAGCACACTTTCAAGATCGGCTTCCCACTCTTCAACGGAAATATCCAACTCATCAGCTTCAGCGTCGATGAGTTCGAGCTCCTGCTGGCGCGCAAGAATACCGCCTTCGTTATCCTGATCCCGGGCCACCCGCAACCAGGCAGGCCCCAGCCAGATACCGTCGGGGGTTATCACTGATTCGTCCTGTGCCAGCTGTGAGCGCATCGCCATCGCTTCAGGCAAGGTCTCTGCGATGCGGACTTTGCCCATCAACGAACTCAGGTTCTGATCCGTCGTCAGCTTATCGAGCAACAGGCCGCCACCTCCGGTACCTGCGCTGTTGGCCGTTGATTCCCATAACGTCAGCGTGCCGTCGGCAAAGCCCGACAACCAGGGTTCTGCAGCGTTTACGTCATCGACAACCACCGCTTGCAGATAATCACCCAGCACGGTTTCCACGGCGGTTTCCCAGCCCTCTGCAACCGTCAGCTGCTGCGCCAGACGAGGCTTACGGGCCAACTGATGACTTTCAAGCCAATGGGTCACACCTTCACTGCTTTGACCTAACGCGGCTTTCTGCAATGCCTCCAGAGTCGCCTTACGCCCCAGCATCTGTTGCAGGCGCTGTCGTCCCTCTTCCAGTTCTTTACGTCGGCGCTCGCTGTCTTCGCGAACGTCTTCCAGCTGGCCCCGAATCTCTTCAAGTCGTGCCTGTTGTTCTTCTGCCTGTAACTCAGCTTCGCTGACTTCTTCCTGCAGCAGGGCGAAGTCGCCCAGGTCGGGATCTGAGGTCAGTTGTTCACGCTCCTGCTTCAGACGCTCGATCTGCTGCTCTAATCTCAGTACCTGCTGTTCGGTCGCCTGAATACGGCTCTGAGCCACATCGGCGCGTCGGGTAGGCTCACTGGCACGCTGAGTAAAAGCATCCCACTGGGATTGCCATTGGCGCTGGGCCTCTTCGGCTTCCAGCAGCTCGGCAGCATGTTCTTCTTCTGCCGCCTGAAGCATCTCGACTTCGGGCTCAAGCATTAAACGCTGCTCTGCCAGCTCTTCCTGTTGAAGCTGATCCTGCTCCAGCTGACGCTGGGTATCGAGGATGTTTTTTTCAACTTCGGCAAGATCGCTGTCGAGCTGCAATGCCAGCTGCGACTGATGCTCTATCTTCTGCTCCTGACGGGCAATACGGTTACCTACCTCGTAGTATTTGCCCTGCGCCGTATTAAAGGCATCGGTCCGCGCCTGATGATCGAGACGCAGCTCTTCAATGCCCGCGTCTGCTGCGCGCTGCTTTGCCATATGCGCTTCGAACTGCACTTCATGCTCGCGGATTACCTTTTCACGTTGCTCGTATTCTTCGTTCAAAGCAGTCCAGCGAATCGCCAGAAGTTCGGCCTTTTTCTGGCGCTCTTCTGCTTTCAGTTCTTTGTACTTTTCTGCGGCCTGCGCCTGTCGCTGAAGGTGCGCCAGCTGGCGTTCTAACTCATCGCGAATATCACTGAGGCGCTCAAGGTTTTCCTGCGTGCGACGCATGCGGTTTTCGGTTTCACGACGACGATCTTTATATTTGGATATACCCGCAGCTTCTTCGACGTAGACGCGCAATTCTTCAGGCTTCGCTTCGATTAAGCGCGAGATCATGCCCTGCTCAATAATCGCGTATGAACGTGGCCCGAGGCCGGTACCTAAGAAAATATCGGTAATGTCTTTGCGGCGGCACTTAGTGCCATTGAGATAGTAGGTCGATTGACCGTCACGCGTCACCTGACGGCGCACACTGATTTCGCTAAATTTCGCGTGCTCACCTTTTAAGGTACCGTCGCTGTTATCAAACACCAGATCGACACTGGCTTTACTGACTGGCTTACGCTCGGCTGAGCCGTTAAAGATCACGTCCGTCATGGCATCGCCACGCAGGTACTTAGCCGAACTTTCCCCCATCACCCAGCGTACAGCATCAATCGTGTTCGATTTACCACAACCGTTCGGCCCGACGATACCCGTGAGATTGGTATTGAACGGCACAGACGTCGGATCCACGAAGGATTTGAAACCGGATAGTCGGATGGCTTTCAGGCGCATAGCAGGGGGGGACGTCCTTTTAACTGAACCGGGGCCATGCCACCGGAAGCCGCAATAAAGAAGATGATGTTATCACAGTTCGCGGGGGACAAAAGCCGGACGGCTCTGACGATGACCGAGGGTCAATCCAGAGCCGGAACCGGATTTTCAGCCATGGCATCCAGTACCAGCTGGCGCTGATAAAGACTGAATTCACGGAAGAGCGGAGGCAGTTCGTCTGCTTTGCGGGCCAGAATCAATTCGACGACTTTGGCGAAAAAGTGAATTGTACGCTCCAGACCTTCCTGAGAAAAACGGATAGATAGCGCGTAGGTCCGCTGAATGGCTGGCTGAAGATCACTCAGCAGAGTCGACAGATACGGATTATTAATGACGTCAGAAGCAGCGCGCATCAGGTCAAAGCCGGCCAGCATAAACATGAACTTGTCTTTTTTAAGCTCTGGGGACTGGAGCTTCATGGCTTGATTTAACAGGGGCATTTTATTTTCGTCAGTCCACTGCAAGGCGACCTGAGTAGCCAACAATGTCAGAAGAGCCTCGTAGACATCGTAGAGACTATTCACCCGCTCAACAGTCAGCTCTGCCACCATAGCGCCACGGCGTGGCTGAATGGTGACCAGATGCCTGGACTCCAGCAATAACAAGGCCTCGCGAACAGAACCACGACTCACCTGCAATTCCTCGACGACGCGAGCTTCCTGGATTCGCTCACCAGAGATCAACTCTCCTTTGATGATGCGCTCCGCCAGATGGGCCGCTATTTTTTCTGCAAGACTTTCGTGGGCTACAAAACTCATAACTATACTGAAATCAGTGAGATGCGCGGCATAGTACCACATTGAGCCAATACCACATTGATATTGGAGGACTTTTGTCTTCTCCGAACCTGTAACCTATCAGAGTTAATGTTAGATTGTAGGACAATACAACAATCAAACAACAAGACTAATTCAAATTCCTGTTATGGAGGCCGTATGACTCAGGCAACAGCACAGACTATCAGCGCCGATGATTGGCGCATGCAACTCAAGAAGTACGGTTATCTGATCGTTTTGATTCCGGCTGTGCTCTTTCCAATTGCTCTGTTTGGTTGGGAAGCAACCGGCAGTCAGCATGACGCTTGGTGGTATTTCCCTATTTTTGTTGTGTTTGGCATTATCCCTCTGCTCGACCACCTGATTGGTAAAGACCCCTTCAATCCAGATGAAGAGGCTGATGTGCCACGCATGTCTCTGGAGAAGTGGTACCCTTTCCTTACCATCATGACTCTGCCTGTCATGGCAATCACGATTGCTTACGGCGCAGCGCTCTTCTCGAGCGCAGAAGTTGGCCTGTTCGGTAAGATTGGTATGGTGATCTCAATGGGCGTGATCACTGGTATTGTCTGCATTAATGTTGGCCACGAGCTGATCCACAAGGACAGCACTCTGGAGCAATGGACCGGCGGTCTGCTGCTGGCTCTGGTAACCTACGCGGGCTTTAAAGTAGAGCATATCCGTGGTCACCATGTGCATGTCTCAACGCCTGAAGATGCGTCGTCTTCACGCTATAACCAGACTCTGTATCAGTTCCTGCCGCACGCGTACTTCCACAATTTCATGAATGCGTGGAAACTCGAAGCGAAAAAACTGAAGCGCAAAAATCTGCCAGCGCTGCACTGGAAAAATGAACTGATCTGGTGGTACGCCATTTCAGCGGCAACCATGATCGGTTTCGGCCTGGTATGGGGCTGGATGGGTGCCCTGTTCTTCGTCGCGCAGAGCTTCTTCGCCTTCACCCTGCTGGAAATCGTTAACTACATTGAGCACTACGGTCTGCACCGTCGTAAGCTGGAAAACGGCCGCTACGAGCGCACGACCCCAGCGCACTCATGGAACAGTAACTTCCTGCTGACCAACCTGTTCCTGGTACAACTGCAACGCCACTCAGACCACCACGCTAACCCTAAGCGTCGTTACCAGGTACTGCGTCACTTTGACGAAAGCCCACAGTTACCAAGCGGCTACGCAGGCATGGTGGTACTGGCAGTGATTCCACCACTGTGGTTCAAAGTAATGAACCCACGTGTCGAAGCCTACTACAAAGGCGAAGAACATCAGCTGACTGCTAATCAGCAGAGCTAAAACCGCTTTAACCCCCTTGGGGAGCCTCCGGGCTCCCCTTTTTTATGCCTGCCTCCTGCAAGAAGAGATCGAAGATAACGACGCGCTCAGCCAACGCCTGGCGGGCGACCAGATCAACGCATGGAGCCAGCGTTAAGCTGGCCCATTGACGTTTCAAGGTGATGATTTCTACTTCGCAGACTGAACGAGCGCGGGGACAGAATCATCACCCATCTGCCAGTCTCGATAAGGTTGGTCTACCATTGCGAGACCGAGAATCGCGCGATCCATATTGCGGGTAGCTTCGGTGATAAACTGATCCACGGGTCCCCCCTTCTCTTCGTGAGCGATGACCGCATGGACGTCATATACCTTATATAACTGGCGTTGAATTCCCATTAGTCCAAGATCAAAGAGAACCGGATCTGTCCCTACGTCCGCGAATATAAAGCCGTCTATACGACCGCTCTCGACCTTACGCAGTGAGCCTTCAATGGAATGGTCTTCAATTACCGGAAACGGAAAAAGATTAGCGTGGCCGCTATGGGTGGCAATCCGGTAACTCTTGAGGTTATCGATATCGAGCGCCACGCCACGCCGGGTGTAGAGCACAAAATTAACTGTGAAAATGGTGGCAGACGAATAACTAAACGGCAGCGCAGCATCTGTATCTTCACGGCCTCTGATCAGAGGAAAATGAAAATCAACCTCACCTTGGGCAGCCATCATTAATCCACGCTTGAAAGGAAACCGTTCAACGCTGATTTCGCGCCCGGTCTCTACACTCCATTGGCGAACCACATCAACCAGCGGGTGTTCCGGGCCCTGACCCGGAGCATCCCCCATGAATGGGACGACGACCTTCAAAGGCTTATCTGATTCAATCTGAGCTTCAGGGGTTCCCGTCTGCGCGTCCGCAAACCCTTCAGTAAAAAACGCAACGCAAAAGAGAAGAAGGAACGCTTTTTTCATAAATTGGGCCTCTTTATATGTACTCCCCCTGCACAGAAAGCTCCCTGATGTAATGACTAAATATTAGTCGCAGAATGTCTGATGCTCAATGTAAATGCGCAAAAAGTCTTAGAGTATTTCCAGCGTGTGATCGCCTTCGCAATCAGACAGATACAAAGTCAGGTACCAGAACGCCAAGTACCATCTCACGCCCCTGGGCGCTTTTAAGCTCCTTTGATTGGGTTGGGCACGTCCTGCTTCTCAACATCCTCTTCTGTAACGGCTTCCTCTGCGCGCTCCCGGTCTTCCTGATCTGCGGATTCGCCTTCCTGCTCTTTTCCTTTCTGAGGTGTGTAATTCAACGCGGTATACAGAGAAAAATGATCAGAGCCAATATGAGGTAAACGCTCAATCTGACTCAGAGTGAAGTGATGACTGTGGAAAACATGATCCAGCGGCCAGCGTAAAAACGGGAAGTCGGCATGGAAGGTGTTAAATGCTCCGCGACCGATCCTAGGGTCGAGCAGTCCACTGATATGACGAAATAAACGCGTGGTTGGCGACCAGGCAACATCGTTCAGATCACCGGTAACAATTATCGGTTCATCCGAGTCTGCAACATTACGAGCAAGCACTGCGAGTTCAGCATCGCGTGGTGATGACACCTCACTCTCTGTCGGACTTGGCGGCTCAGGGTGCATAAAATGCATACGTACCTCTACTCCTGAACGGAGGGTCACACAGGTGTGCATCGACGGAATATCATCTTTCACCAGGTACTCAATCGTACTGTCATTGAGCGGCAAGCGGGAATACAGGTGCATACCATAAAGGTTATCAAGCGGACACTTTAACGTATGGGGCATCTCATCTTCGAGCACGTCGAGCTGCTGCTCCCACCATTTGTCTGACTCTAAGGTCACCAGAATGTCTGGCTGATACTCGCGTACCAGAGAAATCAATTTTTCGGAGTCATGGTTAGGGGTCAGCACATTCGCCGTAATGATGCTGATCTGATTATCCAAATCCTGAACGGTGGTTTTACGTACTTCCGTTTTCCACAGCGGCGTGTACGGTAAAACCCATTTGAGTTGCCAACCTAAGGCAATAGCAACCATCGCGATACACGCCCAGTAGAGGCCGTGACCGGAATTGCCGACGAGCAGCAGGAGTAAGAGAACAACAATACCAAAAGCTACGATCTGGATACGTGGAAAGTCCAGGCCTCTGACGATCCAGTGTGTGAAGCGTGTTTCCGGTAATGCAGTCGCGATTGCAATCAGAAAAGAGGCAGTAATTAAAACGGTGAACATAACGATGGCTCAGATTTACTGTACAACCACTATAGCCTGCCTTTCTGAGTGGGATAAAGCTTATAACTCCCTTTCGGCGCTAGAAGGAAAACAAGTCGCGGTGCAAACAATTGAAGCTCCTATGACAGCTCTGGTAAACCAATACGGCGGAACGCCCATCGAAGGCGGTATGATGAGAAACGTACTGGCTTACACGGATGAGCGAGTTTCCCCCATGATATCCACCGCGATCGCGTACCTTGTGATGGGCAGTGGCCAATCTGGCAACTCAACCGGCGTACTCCGCAATCCCCTCTCACAATCAACTATGCAGCTGATTGGTCGCGCCGAGCAATTTCCCGATGAACTTGCTCAGCTTCTTCGTGAGGATTTCTTATTAAAATTTAATAACTATGCGGGACGTGTAGATACCGAGATGAATCTGGTTCCTGATGAATTCTGGATCGAAATGCCAGCAGACGAGACAAACAAACTAGAAGATGCAACTCGCTAAGTACGTCTCACGATGCGGAAAAACGGATACTACGACGGCACAATGCTCCGCATTGCTCGTAAGATTCGCTGTCGGTTTAATCCAGAGAAAGCCGAATGTGTTGATCCTGTTGAGTAGATGGGCAACACAGACCACCAAGGGACAGTAATACTAAGAATAATTCCTGATTTTTCTATTGGATCAACTCGTGTAGGTTAATCAAGTTAGCCAACATCAGGAGGATGCATGCCAAAGCCAAGGAAGCAACTGGTATCACTCGAAGCAACACCCTACTACCACTGCGTTTCACGATGTGTAAGAAGAGCATTTCTCTGTGGCAGTGACAACCAAGGCCGTAGCTTTGAACATCGACGAGGCTGGATCGAAAAGCTCATTCTCGATCAGGCACAAATCTACTGCATAGACATTGCCGCATACGCCGTCATGTCGAATCACTTCCACGTAATCCTACACATCAACCAGGCACGAGCACGCTCGCTAACAAACCTCGAAGTCGTACAGCGTTGGCACCAACTGTATGCAGGTACTCTACTCTCACAAAAGTATGAACGTGGAGAAGAACTATCAGAATCGCAGCAAGCCATACTGGACGAACGCATTGAAGAATGGCGAGATCGCCTGATGAGCATCAGCTGGTTTATGCGACGCTTGAACGAGACCGTAGCAAGACTCGCCAACGAAGAGGATCAATGCAGCGGCCACTTCTGGGAAGGAAGGTTTAAGTCCCAAGCACTATTGGATGAAAAGGCTCTTGCTGCATGTATGGCCTATGTCGACTTGAATCCAGTGCGTGCCGCGATGGCCAAAACACCTGAAGCATCTGGATACACATCGGTTAAGAAACGCGTCGAGAAAGCTAAAGAAGCACGCACGCCAAACCATCCCAAACAACAAGCCTATGGCCTCATGCCCTTTGCAGGAAATCCCCGCCAGGACATGCCCGAAGGCATTCAGATGCGGCTAACTGACTACCTCGACCTCGTCGAATCATTCGTCTCATCCATGAGACTCACCCTTCGGGCAGCCTGACGGCTGTGCAAAGTGTTCCATACACTTTGTGGACGGGCCGCCAGATCCGCAACAACAAGCGCGGCTCTATATCTGAGGCTGAACCCACCATCATGGATCGACTCGGCATAGACGCAGAACACTGGCTCTACATCACCCAGAACTTCGAATCAGAATTCAAAGGCATCGTCGGTGCAGTCCACGAAGTGAAGTCTAAAATCACTCAATTCTGGGACGATCAGCGAGAACGAAAGCGAGCGGCAGGCATCGCCGCCTGCAAGTTACGCCTTTCCTGAAGCAACTACCTGCCCCATAGATACCATCAGATTAGTCTGAGGCATTCGCTCGTTATGAATACCGACTTTCGACTCGAAGATACCTAATTCGAAGCCTCTAACGAAGTTTTCGACTAACTCGCCTCAGTCGGCAATTTTGAAGGCAAAGAAATCAGGCTTTCTCTCTAACCATGACTGTCCAAGTAGTAACCATGACTGTCCAAGTAGTTCGTCGGCAATTTTGAAGGCAAAGAAATCAGGCTTTCTCTCTAACCATGACTGTCCAAGTAGTTCGGCACTGTCCAAGTAGTTCGGCAGTAGTTCGGTCCAAGCTAACCATGACTGTCCAAGTAGTTCGTTAAGTAGTTCAATGCTGGTTCATTAGAGTTCGATAGTTTATTTTCGCTTCAGGGGTTATAGGAGTACGTATTTTGTCAAATAGGCTTTTAGACATTGTCGTGGCTATAGTATTTTTTGGCATCGGTGGATATCTGATCGTTTTTCCAATAAATGAGCCGTTCGGAGCTGCTCCTGGTAAGGAAGCATTAGGAATGCTTGCAACATATCTGAACTCATTAGCGCCCGGAGGAGAAGGGTTACTCTATATACTGGCATCAATAATCTTCGCCTACAGGGCGATATTTTCCCAAGGTAAATGAAGCCCTTCTTGAGGGGCTACATGGACGCCCACTCCAAGTAAAATACCAGTAGCAGCTCCAAAACTAGTACCACTATGAATGTCCTATCAGGCTACCAGATTAAGGAAACTAAAGTGGGTGTCCTATTAGAGCTAACGTGGGTGTCCTATTAGTCCCTCTATTAGTCCCTTTATCCTTATTCATACCTCACTAACGCAAGGAATGCACTTTATCCTCCAGCTCCGACCACTTCTGTTTTACATTCTGAAGCCATTGATCAAGCTCAGATTTCCACGAGTGAGCATGCTCTTCTTCAGGCAAAGGTGGGAGGATATGAGCAAAATACGTGTTGTCCAATAACCGGTGAAGAATACGTTCTCCCGGAAAAGGTTTTCCGTTATTAAGTGCTCTGGCACCTTTCAGAAGATGACGGATGTCATACTGCGTCGGGCTGATATCAGCAACACGCTTGGGGATACCCAGCAACTGATAAACGCCAATTCGTGCTGTTCGCACCGAGCTCTCCATCGTAAAAACGACGTCATTGTTCGTCTCTACAAATTGACCAACCAACGCCAGATTACGACAACCATCAGGAACGACGCGTGGACGATCTCCCGCAGCGCGAGGCATGAACTCTGCTGTGATGTATGGCATAAAAGCCGTCCGCACCTTAGTAGACGCCTCAATATCCTGTAACTCATCTTTCAACCCAAGATGATAGCTAAGCTCCTGCAGAATGTCGCGACCGGTACATTCGCTCATCGGTTTACTGACGAAATCACCCGGTACATCAATACGCAGAGCATATACCCAAGCCACTAACACATCTTCCGGTTGGTCACGAAAGTGCGGCTGTCGATTAAGTGTGACGCTCATAACCCAGGCAGAATCGGTAAAGGTGATAATGCCGCCTGTTACAGTACGGCCTGAATATGGGTCATTTACTGAGAGTTCGGCGAATTTCTCTGTCAGAACTGATGGAGAGCAAGTCAGTGTTGCCGAAATCCACGCAGAGCGATCCGTATCACCAACGAACTTATCAGGCTGACCAAATCGCGGCGACCGACGTGCCAGGTTCTGCCACAGCTCCCAGTCGCTTCCTGGCCCAGGCTCATGAACTCCCCGAGCGGAGCGTGCAACCGTATCCATATCACCATAACCCGATCCTTCAGTCATTGATCCGGTCAAAGCAAACACCAGGTCATCATCAGCGACCTCGATACGCTCACCATCTCCATACAACAGGCCGGTAACCGTCAGCTCTTCACCTACCTCACTGAACTCAAGATCACGGATTCGTTCCTGCGTAACAAACTGGACGCCTTTTGCTTTCAGCATAGTTACCAATGGCAGAACAAAGCTCTCGTACTGATTGTATTTAGGGAATACCAGCGCGGACATGTCGTTCAAGCCATCAATTGCATCCAGAAAACGATGCATATAGAGCTTCATCTCCAGCAGGCTATGCCAATTCTGAAAGGCAAACATGGAGCGCCAGAAGAACCAGAAGTTCGTCTCAAGAAAGCTCTCTGAGAAATATTGTTCAATGGTGAGATCATTGAGATCTTCTTTACGTTTCAGAAGAAGCTTCAATAACTCCCATTGGTGCTTCTTGCTCAAACCAAAATCACTGAAATCGCGAATCGTGCCGCACTGATGCATCAAGCGCGCTCGAGAATAATTTGGATCAGCATCGTTCAACAGACGGTATTCGTCTAACACGCTGAAACCTTCTGGTAATTCCAGCGCCGGCACCTCCTGAAACATGTCCCAGAAGTTGTCATAATTCCAATTCATTTCACGACCGCCGCGGATAAGATAACCCTCTTCAGCATTACCCGCACCATCCAGTGAGCCACCTTCTTTAGGCAAGCTCTCATAGACAGTAATATTAGCAGCGGGCATGTGCCCATCGCGGATCAGGTAAAACGCCGCCGCCATACCTGCAATACCACTACCGATAATATGCGCCCGGCGTTTCTCAACACCGGCGGTTGGTAAAGGCCGGAAACGCATGTAAGGACCCGTCATATCCGGAGGGGGAAGAGTATTACTGGCTGAATTGCTCCAATACCCGGAGGTGGCATCTGCCTCGGTGGTAGCGTTGCGGGGGGTTGAACCTGTCATCTTACTCTGCACCTGCAATAGTGATTTCTCATGCAAGATAGCAGACAGGATGGAATACTTTATTGACTTCAGTCAGTCGATTGGCCCACTGAGACACATATGTGTTCCGTGAGAGTTACCTCACTTTCACAGCTACTCGCTCTGATATTGCATACCAAGCAGGATGGAGCACTCTGAACTGCCGGATGCATAAATGCTTGAGCAAAGAAAACCCTCCTCTGCGAAGTAACTCAGCAACTCATCCCCTGCAGCTTCATACTCACTCAAGGTAGCTCCCTGACTCTATGTATCGCCTGTAAATCCAACTGCTCCTGTGACTTCACACTCACTGCTGGAATATTCGGTCTGACCGCCGCTTCGGCAATGGCCTGGGCATCCCTTTGATCGTTTTTATGCATCTGAACAAACGGTTTTACGTGGCTACATGGACACCCACTCTAAGTAAAGTATCAGTAGCAGTTCCAAAACGATACAACTTCAATTCCAACATCATAAATTCTACGAACTGAATAGTTCGTCATTAAGAATCAGCGAGGTTGATGATCTACAGGGCACGAAGAAAGCCAGCATCCGCTGGCCTGGTCACAAATGATAATTGTGTGAAGAGTTATCCAAGCAGCCTACGGCAGTCACCTAACCCTGGAGGTCGTTGGTAGTTCATCGCATCACAGGCACTGCGGAGTCGTTGTTCATTTCCTGCGAACGTCTTAAAGCACTGTTCAAACTCAGATGCCATTGTTAGCCACTGCGAATCATCCACTCCAAGCCTCGTGAGAATATCCTCAGCGTTCTGAGAAATCGCTCCACGCTTATCGTCTCTGAGAACCCGCCCAGTCCAGTCAACCAATTCCAGATAATCCGTCAGACGCATCTGAATCCCCTTCGGCAAATTCTGGCGCGGATTTCCTACAAAAGGATGCAGCTCTTTCACCTGTTGGTTTGAATGATTTGCCTGCGTCGCTCTCTTAGCCTTCTCTGCCCGTTTCTTGATGGACGTATGCTTCGATTGCTCAGGCGTGTCTGCCATTTGAGCGCGCACTGGATTCAGATCAACATAAGCCATGCAAGCCGCCAGGGCGGCATCATCCAACAAAGCTTGAGACTTAAAACGACCTTCCCAGAATCGGCCTGAACACTGGTCTTCCTGATTCGCTTCACGGGCAATCGCTTCGTTCAGAATCCGCATAAACCAGCTGATGTCGCACAAACGCGAGCGCCACTCTTCTATGATCATCTGCAAACGAGCCCGCTGCGCCGAATCGAGAGTATCGCCTCTGAGAAATTTTTGAGAAAAAACATTACCCTTGAACAGAGAATGCCAACGCTCAATCACCTCGATATCCGTCCATTCATCAGCCTGCTTTTTGTCGATATACAGAACGACATGATAGTGGTTACTCATGATCGCATAGGCTGCGATATTGATGGCAAACGTCTGTGGCAGAGCCAGTAACTTTTCTTCGAGCCACCCACGACGGTGTTCATAACACTCGCCCGTCGATTTATCCGTGCCACATAGAAAGGCCCGGCGGACACATCGTGAAACACAGTGGTAGTAAGGAGTGGCATCCAGCGATATCTGCTGCTTTCTTGGCTTTGGCATAGTGTTGATCCTTCAACAAAGATTACCTGAGCGTATCAAAGCCTAAATGTTGATCAATCGGAAGAAAGTACTACGGTGGGTGTCCTATTAGTACTTTTCCTATTAGTACTATCAATCGGAAGAAAGTACTACGGTGGGTGTCCTATTAGTAGAAATCCGTGGAAAACAGGGGGCTGCCTTCCGCTTCGACTACTTCAACTTTATCTGTGAGAAGGTCATTTAACATGACAAACCTCGTTTAGTGATATTTTTATTGTGTGATCCTACCCACGAAAAGTAGACACCGTTTCAGGCACACTTCTCGTGATATTCCTATTCATACTCTGCCGGGCTTTTATAGCCTATCGCAGAGTGCCTTCGAACTCGGTTATAAAACAGTTCGATATATTCGAATACGAGCGAGTACGCTTCCTGCTTTGTCGTTGGTTGGTCTGCATAGACGGATTCAACTTTGAGCCTTGAGAAGAATGTTTCCATGGCGGCGTTGTCCCAGCAGTTTCCCTTTCTGCTCATACTAGGGCGTATGCCTTTGCTGAGCAACCTGTGCTGATATTTTCCTGAACGATATTCTTTTCGCCATCGTGACAGCATGAATGGATGTATGTCGAGAATATTGGCTACCTCCTGAACCTGAATCCCCTCAATCAGGCTTAGCTGAACTGCTTTGACTTTAAACTCGTTCGAATACTGCCAAGTCTTTCTTGGCTGAGTATATTTTGGCATTGGACACCTCGTCAGTTTGAATTTGGTGTCCGTTTTATCGGGGCAAGATCACGACTGTTCAACATGCGCTTATTAGCTCTTTTCATAATGCTTGTCGAACTCCGTTACTATATTCGGATTATAAAACTTCTGGCTACCACCCTCGGGCTTACTCGGGTTATACAGACGGGAATGACAATACTTACTATCACCTTCTAAAGATCTTCTGATTCTATGATAATCATGATTGCTTTTAAAATTGGAATACCTTTTCTTAAGTCGCGTTGTTAAAACTCTAAAATTCCAAGGATATTTCTCAATTATTTGCTCTTCCGCCAACCTAACTGCCGGGGCATTTGGATCACTTGTAACTCTAATCCCAGCACCGTCACTTCCCTTAGCTTTTTGAAATTTAAGATCAATTTTAAGAGCAAAATTGTAGTTTCCAGCTTCATCACCGCCTTCTTCGTATTCTTCTTCTGCTTTTTTTATATAGGACAAAAGTTTCTTTTCATTAGCGTTTAGGGACTGCCCGGAAGCTGAATCAAAATCCCTAAAAAATGATAAAGGCATTAGGTAGAAATTATATCGGGATAACACGTCTCCAAACCACTCTTGCACAAGGTGCAGATAGTTTTGGAGAGAAGCCGTTCCAATCTCTTGTATTTTTAAAGCCAAATTAAGATCGTCATTCATAAAATGAATGCTGTTATCTCTAATTTCCACTAGTGTTTCTAAATTTTCCTTAATAGCTTTATCTATTTTAACTCCATATTCTTCAGCAACAATTCTATACGCTTCATACATACTCACTGACATAGGGTTGCCGGCACGATTGGTTTTCGTATACAGCTTAGTAGATTTGCTTCCATCTTTATTGATTCTACGCTCTTTAACATAAAGAGATTGGACCTGATTTGACGCCAATTGAAGTACTTTTGCCTTAAAAAGTAATTCCCACGAATTTATACATAATACTGAGAAAGTTTCTTCTCGATATTTGAAATCTGGTTTGTTGTAAGTCTCTATCGCAGCAATCATTGCAGAGATAGATTTTTCCAGCATGGCTCTATTTCTTGATTTCATGATTCCTCGTCAGAGCTAACAGCGTAATAGTGTGCCGGCACACTTTGTCGATCTTGACAAAAGTCCCATTCGATCATAACCCATTGATTTTAAAGGGGCATATTCCATCACACTGCTAATCCATTCTGTGAAAGTGTGCCAGCACACTATTTCATTTTTGACAGGCACACTAATTTGTAAACCAAAGTTGTAACTTACTGATTTAATTGAAGTTCAAGCTAGCATTCACCGGCAAAGCGTGCAAAACCAAAACAACTAAATATCACTTACCACTTTTCGAATCTTCACCAGACTCATCATCATCATCCTCGAATATCCTCGACGGATCACCAGTATGCTGAGGCTCATCAAAGTCTGGACCATTCTCAAAGATTTCCTCAGAGCGTTTTTTCAGCTTTTCCTGAATCTCTTTCAATCGCTCATTATTCGACTTATGTTTCTCAGTCATACTACAACCTCTTGTATAGGTAATGAGGTTTCTGTTCATGCACGTCGTCAAACCCCATAGTACCTTTGACGTATTTATATCCGTAGCGGGAGTAATAGTTTACGAGCTCTTGGTTGGATGGGTGCATGATACGCAGTTCGTCTGCACCAATGCGTAGTGCATAAGCTTCTGCTGCGAGCAGGTTTATTTGCATGACCTGCCCACGTAGCGGGCAGTTGTCTGGTGCGCGCTCAACAAAATCTATTCTGAGTCGAGAACCGTTATATGACGGGCGACCAATAGACAGGCCGCATAGAATATCGGACTTCCAGATCGCAAGTTCAAATCGTTTGGGGTAACGAAGGCTGTAAACGTTGTAGCCAGCAGTCCATTCCCAATCAACTTGTCGCTTATCACTCACCTTCCAGGCCTTCGCCCGAGCTAGCGAATGCGAGTCGATACCTTTCAGGCTGATCACATCTTTATATTTTGATGGTAGTGACGCTTCAGCTAATTTGCGAGCCTCTAGTCGAAGTTGCTCGTATCTTCGCTCTGCATCTAAGTGCGTTGCTTGCATTAGATATCCTTATCGTAAAACTGGGCATTTGCGTAACGGTACTACCCTACCATCAGGCGATCAAGTATGAGTACACAAACACTGATTATGCCCCTCCCATCGCGAATAGCCTCCGGCTGATTTACTCCTGCAAATCCCCGCCCTTACCCAAATCTCAGGCACAAAAAAACCGGCCAAGTGGCCGGTTCTTTTTGTAACGCTGGAGGGCGTAGCGAGCGCCGCTAAGACAAGGCGAAAGTAGCAGAGGAAGCGCAGTGTACACGTAGTACATGAGCATTCCGAAGCTACTTTCAACGCCGTATTAGCAAGCGCAGTAGCCCGTCAGATTACATTTTTTCCCACACAGTCGCGATACCCTGACCGAGACCGATACACATAGTGCTCACACCGTACTTACCGTTGTTCTGTTCCAGAACGTTGATCAGCGTGGTTGAGATACGTGCACCAGAGCAGCCCAGTGGGTGACCCAGGGCGATTGCGCCGCCGTGGATGTTGATACGCTCTTCTGCGATGTCTTTCAGCTTCAGGTCTTTAACACATGGCAGTGACTGTGCTGCGAACGCTTCGTTCAGTTCCCAGTAGTCAATGTCAGTCACGTCCAGACCAGCGCGCTTCAGTGCTTTCTTAGTCGCTGGTACTGGGCCGTAACCCATGATTGCAGCGTCAACACCAGCAACGGCCATACCCACGATACGTGCACGTGGCTTGAGGCCCAGTTCCTGAGCTTTTTCGTAGCTCATCAGCAGCATAGCTGCAGCGCCGTCGGTGATCTGTGAAGAGGTACCTGCAGTTACGGTACCGCCTTTAGGATCGAACGCTGGGCGCAGGCCAGACAGGCTTTCTGCAGTAGTTTCTGGACGGATAGTTTCGTCCTGAGTAACCAGTACTTCTTTGCCGTCTTTGTCGTGACCGTACATAGGTACGATTTCGTTCTCGAACTTACCTTCCTGAGTCGCTTTGTGCGCCAGGCGGTGTGAGCGAGCTGCGAATTCGTCCTGCTGTTCACGGGTAATGCCGTGCATTTTACCCAGCATTTCTGCAGTCAGACCCATCATGTTGGATGCTTTTGCAGAGTACTTAGACGCTTCTGGGTTGTGGTCGAAACCGTGCTGCATGTCGACGTGACCCATGTGCTCCACACCACCAACAACGAATACGTCGCCGTTGCCAGTCTGGATAGCCTGCGCCGCAGTGTGGATCGCAGACATTGCAGAACCACACAGACGGTTAACAGTCAGTGCGCCTGCTTCTTTAGGCACTACAGTCATCAGACCGATCTGACGAGCAACGTTGAAGCCTTGCTCTTTGGTCTGGTTAACACAGCCCCAGATGATGTCTTCGACCAGCGCTGGGTTAACGTCTGGGTTACGCTCAAACAGAGCGTTGATCAGGTTAGCAGAGATGGTTTCTGCACGTACGTTGCGGAATACGCCACCTTTGGAACGACCCATTGGTGAGCGCACTGCATCTACTACAACTACGTCTTTTGGATTGTAAGACATGGTTTAAATTCTCCTGGTGCGCTGATTAACCGAAGTAGCTTTCGCCGTTCGCTGCCATTTCACGCATGCGATCGGTTGCTTTGTACAGATTGCCGAGGTGAGCGTACTTGTCGCACAGTGCAACGAAGTCAGCCATGCCAACGGAATCCATGTAACGGCATGCACCACCACGGAATGGAGGGAAGCCGATACCGAAGATCAGGCCCATATCTGCTTCAGAAGCAGTGTCTACGATGCCTTCTTCAATACAACGTGCTACTTCGATACACATTGGAATCATGCAGCGTGCGATGATTTCTTCTGCGTCGAATTCTTTTGCGTCGGCAACAACTGGCTTGATCAGCTCGTAAGTTGTTTCATCAACAACTTTCTTCGGCTTGCCACGCTTGTCGGTTTCGTAAACGTAGAAACCTTTGCCGTTCTTCTGGCCGTAACGTTCGTTTTCGAACATCACGTCCATGGCTGACTTGAAGTCTGCCTTCATGCGATCTGGGAAGCCTTCAGCCATCACTTCGTTGGCGTGAACGCCAGTGTCGATACCAACAACGTCAAGCAGGTATGCAGGACCCATTGGGAAACCGAACTTCTCCATCACTTTGTCGATCTTGGTGAAGTCGCCACCGTCACGTACCAGGCCAGCGAAACCAGCGAAGTAAGGGAACAGTACACGGTTAACCAGGAAGCCTGGGCAGTCGTTTACAACGATTGGGGTTTTACCCATTTTCTTCGCGTAAGCAACAACAGTAGCAACCGCTTCTTCTGAAGTTTTAGAACCACGGATAACTTCAACCAGAGGCATCATGTGCACTGGGTTGAAGAAGTGCATACCCAGGAAGTTCTCAGGACGCTTCAGGTCTGCCGCCAGCAGGTCGATGCTGATGGTAGAGGTGTTAGAGGTGATGATGGTGTCTTCAGTTACCTGATCTTCCAGGTCTGCCAGTACAGCCTTCTTCACTTTCGGGTTTTCAACAACAGCTTCTACAACTGTGTCTACGTCACCGAAATCGCCATAGCTCAGAGTAGGACGAATGCGGTTCAGCGCTTCACCCATTGCAGCCGGCTTCATTTTCTTCTTCTCAACGCGCTTGGCCAGCAGCTTGTTGGCTTCGTTCAAGCCCAGCTCGATACCTGCTTCGTTGATGTCTTTCATCATGATCGGGGTGCCTTTCAGTGCAGACTGATAAGCGATACCGCCACCCATGATACCTGCGCCAAGTACCGCAGCCTTGTTAGTAGGCTTGGCTTTCTTGTCGTACTCTTTTGCTTTTTTCTTCAGCAGCTGGTCGTTCATGAACAGACCGATCAGAGCGTTGCTCTCTGACGTTTTAGCCAGCTGTGCGAAACCTTTTGCTTCTGCTTCCAGCGCTTTGTCGCGTGGCGAGTTAGCGGCTTTCTGCATGGTTTTAATCGCAACGATTGGCGCTGGGTACTGACCTTTGGTCTGACCAGCAACGAAACCTTTAGCAGTTTCGAATACCATCATGCCTTCCATCGCGTTGAGCTTCAGCTTAGCTTTCTTCTCTTCGCGACGAGCCTGCCAGTTGATTTCACCAGCGATGGCTGATTTCAGCATTGCTACTGCTTGCTCTTGCAGCTTGTCAGCTGCAACGACTGCATCAACAGCACCGTCTTTCAGTGCTTTGTCCGGACGGTTTTCAGCGCCCATGCAGATCCATTCGATTGCGTTGTCTGCACCGATAACGCGTGGCAGACGAACGGTACCACCGAAACCAGGCATCAGGCCCAGTTTAACTTCAGGCAGACCGACCTTGGCTTTGTCAGACATGATGCGCAGGTCTGAAGCAAGGCACATTTCAAAACCACCACCCAGTGCGATACCGTTGATCGCTGTCAGAGTTGGTACTTCAAGATCTTCGAATGCGTTGAAAATCTGGTTGGCTTCGAGGGTCCAGGCAGCGATTTCTTCTTCGCTACGCTTGAACGTTTCGCCAAATTCGGTGATATCCGCACCTACGATAAATACGTCTTTGCCAGAAGTAACAAGAACACCTTTAACGTCACTGTTGCCCTGGATTGCTTTAACAGCAGCGTCCAGATCTTCAATAGTTACGCGGTTGAACTTGTTAACTGATTCGCCCTGCAGATCGAATTTCAGTTCGGCGATTCCGCCGTCGATCAGGGTTACCGTGATGGCTTTACCTTCGTAAATCATCAACTGATCTCCACATGGTGGTTAGCTGTTGGCAGTCAGATACCCGTTTGGATACCGCGCCGGTTGGTGAAACAAGGCTCAATTGCTTAAAAAGCAAACAATTCATACGAGCGTTTGAATCTGAGAGGCACACCTTCCCAGAGAGGCGCATGAAAGTCAATAGATCACGCCAGATTCAGAATCAGGGCATGTCGGGATATTGACGTTCATAGACCTTTAGCACCGCTGCCGATCAGGCCAGAATTGTTACCCTTTGTAAGCGTCTATGGGCTGGATTGTAAGTTAAGAATAAACTGACGGGATTGCTTGTTAGAAAGTCACCAGAGATACATTATGAACAAGACCCGCGTTACCCTTTTTGTTGTCAGCCTTATTTTCAGCCTTCGTGCTCTTGCCTCAGACCCTGCAGACATCCACGCGCTGAAGGTTCAGGTAACCAATGCCATGGCCAGCTTTTATATGTATCAGGGCCTGGATGCGGATCTGAAGTATGCCAACCGGATCGATGAGTCCATGGCCTCAGCGCATGCAGCCGCCAGTCGTATTATCAGCGGCACAGAAGAAGAGATTTCAGCCGATACCGCAAGCCAGCTGGTGAAGCGCTGGGACTATTTCAACAGCCTGATGGCTGCTAACCGCAAAGATATTGTGACCCGCGGCTACCCGGATATGCGTCTGGTGAACGACATGGGCGACGCTTGCCTGGCATTAATCACTGCGGCGGATCAGCTAGACAAGACCGGCGACGTCAGTGAGGTTACCCGCCTTGCCCGCGCCCTGGCCTTCCGTATGTCTGACATAACGTCTCAGTACACAGGTCGGGGAACGAGTTATCTGGGGCAGGTATTCGTCGGGTATCAGGAGCAGAGCCCGAAAGAGATGGCTGCGGAATTTGAGCAGCTTCTGGACAAGCTGGATGCAGTTATTCCTGAGGAAGACGAGCTACGCGTCAGTGCCATCCGTCACAAGTGGGAATTTTTGAGTCGTTCTATTTCGAACTACAACGAAAACTCGGTGCCGTTTCTGGTGGTTAACTACAACGACAGTATCGTTGAAGCGCTCCACCAGCTGGCTGCTTCTTACGAGTGAACGACTGAGTTCAGTATTTCGGTAAGAAACGCTTCATAGGCGGCTGCATTGGCCGTCTTGTTTTCTGCCGGCATCATAGTCACCCGGTTGCTGTATACCTCAAGCAACAGCAAATCATCCGGCAGTTCTTTCACAAGGCGTGTCAGTAATTGAGCGTCCTGTTCGCTGCCCTGATCATGCCAGGCAAGCCCTTCTGGCAATCCATCGCTATCCCAACCTTGCTGACCAACGACGCGCCACAAAAGCTCACCGCTATCGCGCTTTTTCGGTTTCGGGTCCATGAGGGTGTAGTTCGTTCCTGTAAAGGCGTCACGAATCCCGGTTTTCGCCGAGTCAGGTTTAAAGGTGTACTGGCGCACATGAAGCTTGCGCTTTATCGCATCCAGACGCAGATCTGCCAAACGCTTATCACGCGGGCTCGGTTTTAACCAATAAATAGAGCCAAATACGACCAGCCCTACCAGTATTGCTATTGGCCAGATCATTCGGTCATCTCCTCAAGTTCGAGCCAGCGCATTTCAAGCGCCTCCAGTTGCTCTTCGATCTCAGCGAGTTTTGCCAGTGTTGCCTGCACGTGATCCTGATCACCGCTGTAGAAATCTACCGCTTCGGTCACGGCAACAATGTTATCCCGCTCAGCTTCCGCCGTGGCAATCTGCTCGGGCAGCATATCCAGTTCACGCTGAAGCTTGTACGACAGCTTTTTCTTTTCCGCTTTTTCAGCAGGTCTCTTGTCAGACTGCGCTTCCGACTTAGTTTCGGGCTGTGCTTCTGGCTTTTTATCAGCGGATTTCTGCCCCGGTGCTTCGGCTTTCTGTACTTTTTTATGACCACCGGTACGTTCATGCCAGTCGCTGTAGCCACCGACATGTTCATCAATATGGCCACTGCCATCAAAAACCCAAAGCTGAGTAACAACGTTATCGATAAAGGCACGGTCGTGCGATACGAGTAATAACGTGCCGTCGAAATCGATCAGACGCTCTTCAAGTAGCTCCAGAGTTTCGATATCCAGGTCGTTGGTCGGCTCATCCATCACTAGCAGATTGCAGGGTTTCAGGAAGAGCTTGGCCAGCATCACGCGATTACGCTCACCACCGGATAACGCTTTAACCGGCGTACGCGCCCGCTCTGGTGGAAACAGGAAGTCGCCCAGATAACCAATCACATGCCGGCTCTGACCGTTTACGACTACGTGGTCTTTGCCATCTGCGACGTTGTCGGCAATGGATTTATCTTCTTCCAGCACATCACGCGACTGATCGAAATACGCAACTTCGAGCTTGGTGCCCGTGCGGAGATTGCCTGACTGAGGCTGCAGCTTTCCGAGTAACAGCTTTAATAAAGTACTCTTACCCACCCCGTTCGGGCCGACTAAGCCGATACGGTCACCGCGCATGACTAAGGTCGAGAAATCTTTGACCTGGCTGACGTCTTTCCAGGCGTAGCTGACGTCGGTCAGTTCGAACACCTGCTTACCTGAGTTCTCAGAGCCGGTCATGCTGAGGTTGGCTGTACCAACGCGGTCACGACGCGCCGAGTGCTGCTTGCGCATTTCTTTCAGGCGCTCAACGCGGCCTTCGTTACGCGTACGACGAGCTTTAATGCCCTGGCGAATCCACTTTTCTTCTTCGGCGAGGCGCTTATCAAATAAGGCGTTCTGGGTGGCTTCATCTTCCAGACGCTTTTCACGAAACTCTAAGAAGCCGCGGTAATCACCCACCCAGTTATAAAGGTTACCCCGGTCCAGATCGACGATACGTGTAGCCAACGCCTGAACAAATGCCCGGTCGTGACTGATAAATACCAAAGCGCCGTTAAACTGCTTGAGCTGTTCTTCCAGCCACTCGATGGTTTCAACATCCATGTGGTTGGTTGGCTCATCGAGGATCAGTAATTCAGGATCAGTCACCAGTGCCCGCGCCAGCATGACACGACGCTGCCAGCCGCCAGATAACTCATTGAAGCGGCTTTCTGCAGGAAGATTCAGGCGCTGAATCATGGCATCTACACGCTGTTGGATACGCCACCCATCAGCGGCTTCGATTTTTGTCTGAAGTGTCTCCAGCTTTTTCAGGTCAGCGTCGGCACCACGAGCCGTTTCTTCGTGATATCGCGCCAGTACCGCTCCAAGGTCACCAATGCCATCGGCGACAACATCGTAGACTGACTCGTCGACACTTTTAGGAAGCTCTTGCTGCAAAGCGGCAACACGCAGCGTATCCCGATACTGAACCACCCCATCGTCCGGGATAATTTCACGGTTGATGATTTTAAGCAGCGTCGACTTGCCTTCACCATTACGACCGACGACACACAGGCGTTCACCGCTCTGTACATCGAGATCGACTTTATCCAGCAGAACATGGTCACCAAATGCCAGCTCAACCTGCTGTAGTCTGACTAATACCATTAATAGAGCCTTGTAAATATGTTGTGGCATGCTCACCATGCCCAATTAGCTGGCGCGCATAGTATCAGCGAGCGAGCGTGCCTGCGAACGTAACGATGAGGCCTGAGTGGAATCTTCAAATATGATTGTCCTGCATCTGCAACAATCTGTAACGTTAAATGTTATGGTCGGCCATTGTTTTAAACATATCCCGCAGGTACAAAAACGGCCACCGTCGTGTCCCGTTTCAAAAACATGGCGGCTAAGATAGAGGGAATGCCGTATTGGCGCCCCCGGATTTCAGGAAAGTATTATGAGTTACGCACTGAAGCTGAGCTTCTCACACAAAGTCGCACTGGCGATCCTGTTCATTCTTGTTCTGTGGGTGGCAACCGGCCCTGCACATACTGAAGATGTCACAGAGCGGCCGCTCTCTCAGGAAGAGCTCAACCTGATGGTGGCTTATAAAGTACTCAAACCTGAAACCAAAGAACGCTCGGTAAAAGTCTCTGCGCATGTCGCAGCTAACCGCGCGGTGGATATTGTGGCTGAGGTCAGCGGAAAAGTGACCGGCCTGCCAGCAACAAAAGGCACGCAGGTAAATGAAGGCCAGTTATTGCTTGAGATCGATCAGCGCAACCTGCCCGCTCGCCTGAAACAGGCAGAAGCACAACTCAAGCGTCGTAAACTCGAAACGCAAAGCACACGTAACCTGTTTGATCGTGACCTGACGAACCAGTCTGCGGTAGTGATCGCAGAGTCCGAACTGGCAGAAGCGGAAGCAGCGCTGACCGACATTAAACTGGATCTCGATGCCACGCGCGTAAAAGCCCCTTTTGACGGTATCTATGACCAACGCTACGTCGAAGAAGGTGAGTACGTATCACCAGGTACTGCGCTGGTGCGCGTCATTGATAACCGCACCATGCTGATTAAAGGTGCTCTGTCTGAAAAGTCGATTAATGACGTGAGTGTTGGCTCTGAAGCCTACGCAGAATTACCAACCGGCAAGCGTGTAAAAGGCACTATCCGCTTTATTGCTGCGTCCGCCTCTGCAGACACCCGCACATACGCCGTAGAGATGGAAGTCACAGGTGACCGTGCGGGCCTCTATGATGGCCAGACCGCAACATTAATAATTCCTCAAGGTAAACAGGATGCCTACGAGATCTCGCCTGCCCTGCTGATTATCGCCGAAGACGGTGGCCTCGGGGTTAAGTTACTTGATGAAGATAACCGGGTGGTCATTGTCAGCGTCGATATCCTCGAAGCCGGTACCGACGGTATCTGGATTTACGGCCCCGAGGGCGACATTCGTCTTATTACGGTGGGTCAGGGCTTCGTCGACATCGGCCAGAAAGTCGAAGCCAAAGAACAGGAATCTTCGCGCTCTAAGAAAAACGAAGACACCGATAGCACTCAGCGGGATGACGACGCAGGCGATAATCAGCAGAAGGCCGCTGAAATATGAGAAGTCTGATCGAAGCCGCTATCAACCGGCACCGCACTGTCATTATGCTGTTTGTGCTGATGCTGATCACCGGCACAGCCACGCTTATTACGATTCCGAAAGAAAGCTCGCCTGACGTAACTATCCCTAACGTCTACGTGTCGGTCATTCATAATGGTATTTCTCCTGAAGATGCCGATACTTTGCTTTATGAACCCCTGGAAACTCAACTGCAGGGTCTTGAGGGCCTGAAAGAAATGGTGTCTACCGCGACCTTCGGGCACCTGTCTATTCAGTTAGAGTTTTACAGCAACGTCGATATCGACAATGCACTCGAAGACGTACGCAACAAAGTCAATGATGCCGTTGGTGAGCTGCCTGCCGACAGTGAAGAACCTATTGTCCGTGAGATCAACGTTGCGCTTTTTCCGGTGATGGTGGTTACCGTTGCAGGAGATGTCGACGAACACGTTCTCTATCTGGCTGCGGACGAACTGAAAAAACGCATTGAGTCATTACCGGGCGTACTGGAAGTCGATATTAAAGGTAAGCGCGAACAGGTCGCTGAGTTGATTATCGACCCTGCAAAAATGGACAACTATGGTCTGTCTCTTACCGAAGTCGGTAACCTGCTACGTAACAACAGCCTGCTAGTTGCCACTGAAGACATTAATAATGAACAAGGGCGCTTCAGTGTAAAAATTCCGGGCAGGATTAACGATATTGAAGGGCTGCTGAGGCTACCGGTTAAATCGGTCGGTGACGAAGTGGTTCTGTTTCAGGACGTGGCCGTAGGTCGTCTTTCTTTTAAAGACCCTTCTACCGGTGCACGTGTTAACGGCCACCAGGCCGTTACCCTGGAAATTAAAAAGCGTATCGGCGCCAATATTATTGAGACGCTGGATGAAGTCCGGGTCATTACAGATGCTGCCAAAGATATGCTTCCTGAGGGAATAAAACTCGGCATCATTCAGGATGAGTCGAAACAAATCCGTACCATGTTGAACGATCTGTTCAACAGTGTTCTGGTGGCTACGCTTCTTGTATTCCTGCTGATTCTCGGCAGCCTTGGTGTGCGCTCTTCCATACTCGTCGGCCTCGCCATTCCCGGTGCCTTCCTGATGGGGATTATGGCCATCAACGCGATGGGCGATACGCTTAACATGGTTGTTCTGTTCGCGCTGATTCTCTCTGTGGGTATGCTGGTCGACAGCGCCATTGTAGTTGTCGAATACGCCGACCGACGACTGGCTGAAGGCATGCGGGCGCGCGATGCCTATAACGAAGGCGCCCGCCGGATGGCGTGGCCGATTATTGCCTCAACGGCGACGACCTTAGCGGTCTTCCTTCCCCTGCTCTTCTGGCCGGGTGTTATGGGTGGGTTTATGAAATACCTGCCGCTGACACTGCTTTTTACGCTCACCGGCTCGCTGGTCATGGCACTGATTGTGATTCCTGCGGTAGGCAAGGTGCTCGGACGTGCTGGGCATCATGATCAGGAAGCACTGGATGTGATTGTCGCTGCCGAAAACGGTGACTTCGAGAAAATGAGCGGGTTCTCGGCCCGCTATGTAAAAGTGCTTCGCAAAGCACTGGAAAATCCCGGGAAGACCTGTCTCATTGTTCTATCGTTTGTTACCGCTTCCTTCGGAATTTATGGCATTGGTGGACACGGCACCGAGTTTTTCCCTGAAGTGGATGTTGATGTCGCCATGGTGGATGTTCGTGCCCGTGGCAATCTCTCATTCGCCGAGCGCGAAGCGCTGGTCAGAGAAGTCGAATATGAAATCTTCGACATGAAAGAAATCGACGCCATTTATACCTCTGTATTTGTGACCGCACCGCGTGGTGGCATGGAGTCATCTCCGCCAGACCTGGTTGGCCGCATTCAGCTGGAATTAGTCGACTGGCAGTCACGCCGTACTGCTGACGATATTCTTGCAGAAATTGAAGAGCGCACAGCGCACTTGCCCGGTATTATCATCGAGACCCGCAAAAAAGAAGGCGGCCCAGCCGGCGGCCCACCGATTCAGCTGCAACTCAGCAGCCGCAGTGAAAGCAATATTATTCCGATGATGGAAAAGATATTGCCCATTCTCAAGGAAGACCCTGAGCTGAAAGACGTGCGCGACGACCGTCCTCTTGATGGCGTCGAATGGCGTCTGGATATTGATCGTGAAGAAGCCGTACGCTTTGGTGCGAGTGTTGCGGAAATCGGTTCACTGATCCGGATGATTACCGGCGGCCAGGTCATTACTCAGTTCCAGCCTGACTACGCCGACGAAGAACTCGATATTCTTCTGAGGTACCCAGAGCAGAAACGCACGATCGACCTGTTCACCGATATTAATATCAAGACAGCAAAAGGCCTGGTACCTCTCAGCCAGTTTGTTACCCGCGTACCGATTAATAAAACGGGCGATATTGTGCGCGTCGACGGCAAACGTCGCTACCTGATCACGGCGAACGTCGCCGAAGGCGTCAACTCAAACGAAAAAATCGCTGAGCTTGGTGAAAAACTGAAAGAATTCGACTGGCTGGAAGCTGAAGTTGAACCGAAATTCCGCGGTGACTTTGAGCAACAAATGGAAACCGGCATATTCCTGATGAGCGCCTTCTCTATTGCTATCTTCCTGATGGTGACCTTGCTCGTGACCCAGTTTAATAGCTTCTATCAGGCAGGCCTGATTATGAGCGCGATTATTCTGTCGGTTGCAGGCGTACTCATGGGACTGTTGATCCGTGGTGAGCCATTCGGAATTGTAATGAGCGGAGTGGGTGTGATTTCGCTGGCGGGCATCGTGGTGAATAACAATATCGTATTGATTGATACCTACAACCAGATCCGTATGACCGGCGTTAGCGCCTTTGACGCAGCTATGCGCACGGGGGCCATACGTCTGCGCCCTGTGCTTCTGACGGCTGTTACAACGGTTGTCGGCCTGATTCCTATGGTGATGCAGTGGAACATCGACCTGATCCACAGAGAAGTCAGTATGGGCGCTCCTTCGTCGCAATGGTGGACCCAGTTATCGACCGCGATTGCAGGCGGACTGACCTTCGCCACCGTACTGACATTGATCTTTACCCCGGCATTGCTGGTTTGGCGCGACCGCAATAAGGACCGCGACCACGAACATAATGCAAGTCACTGAAAAAAGTAGAAAAAATTGCATATAGCGTTTGACATCCGCCCTGACGCGAGTAGAATGCGACCTCGCTTCAGGGCATGGGTGATTAGCTCAGCTGGGAGAGCATCTGCCTTACAAGCAGAGGGTCGGCGGT